>JBKEAC010000097.1:0-1612 GCA_047971925.1 Mangrovibacterium sp. | reverse complement strand
TATTAAAGGCAGAAATCAGTTATTGTGGCGAGGGGAAATATGGAGAAACTAGTTGTGACACTATCTCATAAAGTGCCTAAAAGTCCAGAGAAAAATCTTCCATATTTTTCTCACTAAACAAACATTCATATATATGCAGTCATAAGTCGTTCTTTGTGTTTGCGCAAAAGCAAAGTGAAGTAGAATAATGAACTTCGCTCGTTTCTAAATCGTTACCTGTTAAGAAAATATTTTTCGTAACAGCCTTGTTTATAGGCAATAGCGAGATTTAGGATGTCTTGCTAGGTGGAATGTTAAATTCTTATTAATCATGCAAATATCTGCAATTTCTTTGAGGTAGGAATTTAGTCGCTGATTGCTCATCATGGGCAATAGTTTTCCATCGGGAAGCTTGTCGTGATATTTTTCTAAGATAGCTTGCGGTATTTTCAGCAAGGGCACGTTCACAGCAATATCGGTCTTTTGTCGCTTGGTCATTATCCACATATTGCCATCAAATGACTTGCGAATATTGTCGGAAGTCAGATTCCTTAAATCCACATATGCTAAGCCGGTGAAGCAAGCAAAGATGAAAATATCTTTTACGTGTTCTAAACGTTCAATTGAGAATCTCTTTTGGAAGATGCGCTCCAATTCTTCTTCGGAAAGATAACCCCGATCAACTTTTTTGAAACGAATTTTGTAGTTGGCGAAGGGGTCGATGGTGAGCCACCCATTATTCATTGCCATGGTGATGATACGACGGAAACGCTGCATATACTTAGAGGTTGTGTTTTCGCAAATGCCGCAGTGGATGCGAAGATACGCCTCAAAGTCGGTGATGAACTTCAAATTAATATCTGTCAACGCAATGTCGGAGATATTATACTCTTGTTTCATGAAGCTTTTTAGTCGATCATAGGCTCGTGCATACTTATTATAGGTAGCTTGCGTGTGGCTCACACCAACTAGTTTTGCAAAGTCATCGTTGTGAACTTTGAAGACGGAAAGGAGGGTTTCACCTTTGGAAGGAGTGCTGTTACCTAAGAACGCGTTCTTTACTTTTTCGGCAGTTGCAATCTTTTCTTCTCTTTCGATATCATAATAGGTATTCCTGATAGAAGTCCGAATATCTTCAAGAAAATTGTTGACAACCATCGCAGAATGACTTTTCCCTTTGACTAAACCTAGCTTGGTATCCCACAATTCAGGCTCAATATCCTGCTTTGTACTAAACGCACATCGTTCGCCATTAATGGAAATTCTAACCATGATGCCTGATTTCCCACATTTGTTTACATGGTTTTTCCTCAAATAGAAGAGGACTTTAAAAGTGTTGCTCATAATAACTCAATTTTTCACCTCATTTTTAGTAACCAGATGAGGTTACAAAGGTGAGATTAATAATCTAAATTTGAGCTACACGAACTAAGACAATATGCGACAGTTCAAGGACTTATGCGGAAAAAAGTTACAGAAATATTTTCCGATTTTTGTGTAACCTTTTTGTAACCCAACTCTGTCCAAAATTGGCTTTTTCTTGTCCTTTTGCCTAAGTCGAGAAATAAAAAAAGTCCTGCAAAACTGATGTTTTACAGGACTTTGTACACTTTTGGCGTTTCTTGTCTTCGCC
>JBKEAC010000096.1:0-9310 GCA_047971925.1 Mangrovibacterium sp. | reverse complement strand
GGTATTTAAGGGAATTCTTAAAATTAATTATTGAATTGAGGAGGCTGTTAAAGACACATTGCAATGCGGCACCATCAGGGAGATTACGTAATATCTTCTGAATCTATCATTTAATCATCGTCAACTGACATGCTTAATGACTATATAGCTTAGAATACTACGGTTTTAATAAAGCTTATTGGTCCATTTTTATTTTGAAATGCAAAATTAAGCAAACTTATTAGTCCATATTTTTTTTGAAATGGTGTTTTAAGCAAACTTATTAGTCCATTTTTATTTTGAAATGGTGTTTTAAGCAAACTTAATTGTTCATATTTTTTTTGAAATGGTGTTTTAAGCAAACTTATTAGTCCATTTTTTTTTTGAAATGGTGCTTTAAGCACGCTTAATTAGCTACGTTTTTCCCCATGAGCTAAGTTAAGCTTCAAGTTATAATGTAATAAGAAGTCTTTTAGCTATGAATTTTGTTCGGTATAAGCCTAATGATAGGTTATCGGATTAAAAATGCGCTGATTTATTTCTTCCAAGGCTTTCTATCATGGCTAAGATTCACGGCATTCCAGCATAAAAAAGAAACGTTGAACACTCGCCAACTAACAGACTTATCTGATGGATTCAGTTGGTGTTCGAGGGCTTCAAGAAAAAAATAACGTTGCTCTCCAGCAAAAACTAAATATATTATATACCTTTACAAGCTCAAACAAACATCTATTAACTCTTTTTCAATTATTCCCATGAATATCACAGTCTTCGACATTATTTGCGCTATCATTTTCATCATTGCAATCATTCGAGGATTATCGAAAGGACTCGTTCGAGAAGTCATTACACTCATCGGATGCTTTGTTTCCTTGTGGATTGCACTTGCCTATGCCCAAACACTATCGCAATTCCTAATCGACAAACTCAACTTGGGGAAAGAATACAGTCTCTTCATTGCCTTTGTCATCATCTTGATTACAGCGATTCTAATCTTTCGTCTTCTAGCCAGCTTAGCAACAAAACTAACCGAAAGCCTTGCGCTAGGACTTCCAAATAAACTACTTGGTGCTTTTTTCGCTTGTTGCAAAACGGCTCTCATCCTCAGCATCCTCATCAATATTTTCACCCTATTCGATTCCAATGAAAAAGCCATTTCGGCAAGCTATAAAAATCAAACCTATAGCTTCCGCCCGCTCGAAAAAATTGCCCCAAAAACAATGGAGCTAATCGGAATTGATACTGATTTCGCAACGAAACAAAGCCAAAAAAGGTAATTCACGTTGCAAAACACTCCGCTAAACTTCTTTTCTAGCGTTGAAACATTTTCTTAGCAGCTTCGCTCTAGCAACATGCATTTTCCTAGGGCAGAACTATTGCGAAAAAAAAGAATTTCTTTGCAGAGTTCCCAAAAGAAGACTATCGGCAAGTTCACAGATTTAGTTTTCGATGAAGAAAGCCAATAAATTAAAATCAATTTACTACCTTTGTCAATTACACAATAATAAATACATCAGATGAATTTTGTTAAAGAACTTCAATGGAGAGGTATGATTCACGACATCATGCCAGGAACAGAAGAACAACTTCAAAAAGAAACTACTTCGGCCTATGTGGGAATCGACCCAACAGCCGACTCCCTACATATTGGACATCTTGTTGGCGTTATGATGCTTAAACATTTCCAGATGGCTGGTCATCGCCCCATTGCACTCATTGGCGGAGCAACAGGCATGATTGGCGACCCATCGATGAAATCGCAAGAGCGGAACCTACTCGATGAACCAACACTTCGTCACAATCAAGAGTGCATTAAGGCTCAATTAGCTCGATTTCTCGATTTCGAAAGCACAGCAGCCAATGCCGCTATTTTAGTGAATAACTATGATTGGATGAAAGATTTCAGTTTCCTCGATTTCATTCGCGAAATTGGAAAGCACCTCACCGTGAATTACATGATGGCAAAAGACAGCGTGAAGAAACGATTGGGCGACGAGTCGAAATCGGGACTTTCTTTCACGGAATTTTCATACCAACTTGTGCAAGGAACCGACTATTTACATCTTTTCCGTGAGCACAATTGCAAATTGCAAATGGGCGGTTCCGACCAATGGGGAAACATTACCACAGGAACGGAGCTCATTCGCCGAAAAGAACAAGGAGAAGCTTTTGCGCTAACTTGCCCTTTAATTACAAAATCGGATGGCACGAAGTTTGGAAAAACCGAATCGGGCAATGTGTGGCTTGATCGCCGCCTGACATCTCCTTATAAGTTCTATCAGTTCTGGCTAAACACTTCCGATGCCGATGCAGAAAGATACATCAAGATATTTACACTCTTGAGCGAAACCGATGTTAAGCAGCTCATTAGTGCTCATGCAGAAGCCCCACACCAGCGCGCTCTTCAACAGAAACTAGCCGAGGAAATTACCGTGATGGTGCACTCTCGTCAAGATTACGAGATGGCCGTGGAAGCCTCGCAGATTTTATTTGGGAATGGTACTGCCGAAAGCCTCAGGAAACTCGATGAGGAAACATTTCTTTCGGTTTTCGATGGAGTTCCTCAGTTTTCTGTTGATAAGAATTTGCTTTCTGCTGGAATTGGTGTGGTTGACCTTCTTGCCGAAGTTGCACCAGCATTTCCTTCAAAGGGTGAACTTCGTCGCACGATAAAAGGCAATGGACTAAGTATTAACAAGGAAAAATTCGATGATGAAGCAGGTGTAATCAACACAAACCACCTCATTGCCGATAAATATATCTTGGCTCAAAAAGGAAAGAAAAACTATTTCCTAATTATTGCCGAATAGACTAAAACAGGGGTGCGTTTATTTCGCGGTGCACGCAGCGAGATAAACGCATCTTTGTTCGCTTTCTACTTCCTCTTATTTTGCAAAAAATAAAAATCATGCCTCACCAATTTCTTCTGAATTATTTTCCTAATCTTAGCGAAAAACAAATCAATCAGTTTGCTCGCATGGGCGATATCTATAAAGAATGGAATGACAAAATCAATGTCATTTCGCGCAAAGATATTGACCAACTCTATGAGCGGCACATTTTGCATTCCTTGGGCATTGCCAAAATAACAAGTTTTTCGCCAGGCACTCGCATTATGGATGTGGGTTGTGGCGGAGGATTTCCGGGTATACCCCTTGCGATAATGTTTCCCGAAGTTGAGTTTCTATTAATTGATGCCATTGCTAAAAAAATCACGGTAGTCAATGCGGTGGCTCAAGAGTTAGGATTGACTAATGTGGTGGCTCGTCAGCAAAGAGCTGAAAATGTGAAATCGAAGTTCGATTTTGTGGTGAGTCGTGCGGTTACAGCATTTCCTCGTTTTGTTAGTCTTGTGGAACGAAAGATTCAGACCACGGAGCAAAACAATGAGCTACAAAATGGTATTATCTATTTAAAAGGCGGCGATTTTCTTGAAGAAATCGAATCGTTCAAGGAGCGTACTAAAATATATGATTTAAGCCAGTTCTTTACGGGGGAGTTTTTTGAAACCAAGAAAGTAATTCACTTAGCATTCTAGCCCAAAGAGGTGTTAACTAATTAGGGCATCCTCAACGATTCGTGCAAATGTGCGCAAACAAAGAAATAGCTTGCATGCCGATGAAAACAAAAGTAAGTGCAATGAAAGACATTCATTGCACTTGCTTTTGTTTTTAAGACTGTAAAGACTTTAGTAGTCGCCTTTGTTTTTATCGTCGAGCAATTCTGCTAAGCCACTTTTATTTAATATTTCAATTCTTCTAATTCTATACTTAATCAGCTTCAATTCTGCTAGCTGCCTCAACCCCCTTGCAAGCGAAGGACGAGTAACGGCGAGATATTCTGCTAAATCGGTTTGCGTCATTGGAATGACAATATGATTGCTATCGTCTTTAACTAAATCGAGAATGTAGAACGCCAGCTTCTGAGGGATTGTTTTAATTAAAAGCACACGCATGCGCGAGTTTAAAGCTTTGTGTCGATTAGAAACAAAGAGCAAATAGTTGGCTAGCAATTTCGGATTCATTTGGAATCCTTTAAGTAATTCGCTATGCTTAATAATCATTACATCGACCATTCCGATAGCGCGAGCTGATACAGGATAAAGCGCATCTTGAGCAAATATTGAATCTTGCGCAATTGCACTCGGACTTTCAAGCACATTCACCTTAACTTCTCTACCACCAAAGACTTCAAAAGAAGTTTGCACTGCACCTCGATGCACAAAGTAGGCAAGATCGAGTGGCTCGCCTTCCTTAACGAGCAGTTCGCCATCTTGATAAGTTTTCATGGTGTAGTCTAGCGTCAACTTGAGTTCATTAATCTCGGCTTCATTCATTCCGCTAAACAATTGTGCCGCTAATTTATGGTCATATTCTATCATTGGTGTATTTTTAGTAAAACAAATATACGTTAAAGCATCATTCTATTATAAAATTAATTGTCTTAATATTATAGTTTTAACAAAGTTTGTCATTCGGCTTGATTTTCACAAGCAAAATAGCCCTGAAAAGACAGTCAGTTTAAACGGCTAAATGGCAGCAAGCAAGCACAAAAAAAAGTGCCAGCAATACAATGCCAGCACCTTTAATTAATATTCAAATTGGTAGTAGATTGCTTATTTGCTTTCTACTTTTTTTCTTTTTGAAGAAGCCTTAAAGAAATCGTAAACCAAAGGAGTAGCCACGAAAATCGATGAGTAAGTACCAATTCCGATACCTAGTAATAGGGCAAACACGAATCCTCTGATAGAAGTACCACCGAAGATGAATATTGCCAAAATTACCACCAATGTACTCAAAGAAGTTGAGAACGTGCGGCGAAGAGTTGAGTTCATTGCATCATCGAGGTTTCTTTCCAATGATGTTTTAGGACGCACTTTCACATATTCGCGAATACGGTCGAACACAATCACGGTGTCATTAATAGAATAACCCACCACGGTAAGAATTGCAGCGATAAAAGCTTGGTCAATTTCTAAAGAGAAAGGCAAAATGTTGCGGAACATTGAGAATACCCCCAACACGATAACACTATCATGAGCCAATGAAATAACGGCACCCAAACCGTATTGCCATGTGCTGAAACGAGCCAAAATGTATAAGAACATCACAAGCAAAGCAAATCCGATTGCAATGAAGGCATCTTTCTTAATATCATCGGAAATTGTTGGTCCTACTTTTGAAGAGCTCATGCGATAATCCTTATCGAAGGTATCAACATCAGTACCTTGAGGGATATATCCGGCATTGATCAAACCGCTCAAAAGCAATTGGTCAACTTCTTCATCGACAGCAATTGAAAGCTCTTCAATTTTATAAGTTGTGGTGATTTTCACTTGGTTTTCGGCACCGAAAGTTTTCACCTCAGGAGCTTTTCCAAATGGAGTAGCTAAAGCTTCCGCCACATCTGCCACTTGCACCACTTGATTTAAACGAACCACATAGCTACGTCCCCCTTGGAAGTCGATGCCATAGTTAAATCCATTAATTGCGATTGAAGCAAGAGAAAGAACAATCATCACGATCGAAATACCATAAGCAATCTTACGTTTTTCAAGGAATTTGATGTTGGTATTTCTCAACCAGTCTTCTGTTACTTTTGAAGTGAATGTGATATTTTTTCCACGGCTCAACTGCCATTCAAAAATCAATCGAGTGATAAAAATTGCACAGAATAATGATGTTGCAATACCAACCATCAATGTTGTTGCGAAACCTTTAATCGGACCTGAACCGAAGAAGAAAAGCACTAAACCAGTTAGGAAGGTCGTAATGTTACCATCGATGATTGCCGAATAGGCGTTATTATAACCATCTTGGATAGCCAATTTCAAACCTTTACCACTATTTAATTCTTCTTGAACACGCTCGTAAATTAGCACGTTGGCATCAACCGACATACCGATGGTAAGCACAATACCGGCAATACCAGGAAGGGTTAAAACAGCACCAATCGACGCCAAAATACCAATGATGAAGAATAGGTTTAGAATCAGAGCTAAGTCGGACGCCATACCTGCCTTTTTGCTATAGAAGAAAAGCATGTAGATTAGAATCAAGCAGAATGCAATAGCAAACGACCAAAGACCGCTTTCAATTGCCTCTTGACCAAGTGAAGGTCCAACAATTTCTTCTTGAACGATGTGAGCAGGAGCGGGCATTTTACCCGATTTCAAGATGTTTGCTAAATCTTGTGCAGCTTCCACCGATTCCATTCCAGTGATTGAAGATCGTCCACCTTTAATTTCGCCATTCACTGTTGGGAATGAAATCACATAACCATCGAGTGAAATTGCAATTGAACGTCCCACATTATCTTTTGTTAAGCGCGCCCATGTTTTTGCACCTTCTGAGTTCATACTCATTGAAACTTCAGGCTGGCTGCTTAATTGAGAATAATCTTGGGTAGCATCAACAATAACATCGCCTGTTAATGGGGCATTACCTCCACGACCCGTTGCTTTAAGAGCAATTAGGCGGAAGTACTGTCCGTTTTCATCGGCTGCGGCAGCTGTCCAAGCAAATTTCAATGAATTAGGAATTACAGCTTTCACTTGAGGCATTGCCAAGTAGCTATTCACCGTTGCCGTATCTTTTGCATGAGAAGTACCAACCACAGGACCATTGAATAGTTGCCCATCTTGCGACATGCTAGGAAGCAATACCGCAAACAAAGGCATTTCTTTTCTGAATGCCTCTTGTTGTGCATCAAGAGAAAGAGTGTCGGCTGCTGTTCCAAGTCCAGCAAGTACTTCTTCTTCTGAAGTTGCACCAACACTTGTTGTGTCGTTTTGAACAGTTGTTTCTGCCACAACAGTAGTATCGTTCACAACTTCTTCAACTGGATTTGTGAGTGCTAATTGCGCTTTAATAATTTCGTTGGCTTGTCCGAGTAATGGTTGAACTTCTTGGTTTTCGTATGTTTCCCAGAACTCTAAAGTGGCTGTACCTTGCAAAAGTTTGCGCACACGCTCAGGGTTATCGATACCAGGCAATTCAACCAAGATACGACCAGAAGTTTCTAACTTTTGAATGTTTGGCTGTGCCACTCCAAAGCGGTCGATACGTTGACGGATTACTTGGAATGCATTGTCGATTGCTGCTTCGGTTTCAACACGAATTACACTCAACACCTCGCTATTAGTCATGCCAGGGTTAATTTTTCCACGCAAATCTTGCGTGTTAAACACCGCTGCCAATTGCGCGTTAGGGTCAACGCCTTTAAATGCCTCGCCAAAAAGAGTTACAAAATCTTCTTGACTGTTCTTTTGCATTTCTTGCGCTTTTCCTAATGCTGCAATAAATGTAGGATCGGTGCTGTTGTTTGAAATTGCTTTAATCAATTCCACAACCGATACCTCAAGAGTAACGTTCATACCACCTTTCAAGTCGAGACCCAAGTTCATTTCTAAACCCTTCACATCGCGATAGGTGTAATCTTTTAATCCTAAAACACTATACACTTTTTCGCCTGAAATCGAATCAATGTAAGCTGCTTGTCTAAGTTTGTCGCCTTGAGCATAGACTGCCGCATCGCTTTCTACTTTGCGAGCAACCCATGTAAAAGCAAGCTGATAGACGCAAACCAGTGCCAACAATATGGCAAAAGTCCTAATCATTCCTTTGTTTTGCATTTGCTAAATTTATTAATAATTGTTTTGAAATTTCTTTGAAGAACACAAGCTGCTACTTTGCTATCGACTGAGCGAATTGAAACAAAGAGAGACCTGCGAAAAATGCTTAAACTTACATTAAGCGAATGAGGAGTCTTCATCGGGACTTGCCTGATGAGAAATGTTGAAGCGGCGGAAATGAAAGCCCACAAATGATGACACTGCTCGACGGCAGTTTTGCCGTATTGTTTTTCTTAATTGATCGGTTGTGGCGTGGTGTGTTGGTATTCCACTCTTCGAGTGAAACATTTTCTTACCACCTTGCAACACCTCGTTTTGCAACAGTTTCACTGAACTAGCAAAACTAACTGCACACAATTGAAAGACTTGCTGATTATCATTTTCTCGCTCTTGACTTTCTTGATGAATGAGTTGGTTCAGCTCGTCAGAGAAGGACTCTTGAAATGCGCCGCAATATCCATCAAACACGCACGACCCCACTACTACTAAAGCTAATAGCAGTACTCGTTGCATTAATTTGATGCCTAAGCGAACTTCCTTTCTAATACTCATTCTTCTATTTTACATTCTTGTTTTCCCACATGATGGAAAGCAAATCAAGAAACATTCCTTGTTTAGTAGCTGCAAATATATTTATTTTTCTTAACATTAACGAAATAGAACCAAACTTTTCTCTGTTTTTTTTTGCACTTTTAGCCTTGATAATAGTGCTTTTCATGCGATGGGTTAAAATTGTATCGCACTTGGTAGTTTCAACTTTTAAAATATTCTATTAGTTTTGTAATCAATTATTGCACCATCAGATGAAACATATTTTTCTTGTCATATTGCTAACTATTTTTAGTTGCACTCACTCCATAGCACAAACAATCAGTCTGAGCAACGAAGCAGAAATCAGCCTAATTACTTGCGATGTAAGTCCGGAAGTATATGCCATGTATGGGCATTCAGCTATCCGAGTTGCCGATCAATCCATGGGAATTGATTATGTGTTTAATTATGGCTTGTTCAGTTTTTCTGAACCCAATTTTGTTTATCGGTTCGCAAAAGGAAGAACCGACTATTTGCTCGGAGGACAATCATACGCTTCTTTCGTGAAATCATATAAACGAAGTCAACGCTCAATGAGCGAGCAAAAACTCAACTTGACTTCTTCGGAGAAAGAAAAACTCTTTCAGTTTCTACAATGGAACATACTTCCTGAAAATGCGGAATATCGCTACAATTTCCTCTATGACAATTGTGCCACTCGTGTGCGCGATGCAATTGAAAACTGCTTAGAGGGTGAACTCATTTATGGACCACGCATTGGAAATCTTCACAGCTTCAGAGAACTTGTTGACCATTATCAACGTGTTTCACCTTGGACAAATTTTGGCATACATCTCTTGCTAGGCAGTCCAACCGACATAAACGCCAACCTGCGAAACCAATTATTTCTACCTCCTTATTTGGAATTACAATTTGCACAAAGCAATGTGAGGCGAGGTGATGAAGTTTCACCGCTTTGTCAAGCTCAGCAAGTCATTTATCAAGCCCCAGAAAGCCCGAGCATTTCATTTGCTCAATTGCACATGCCATCCATTACGATGGCACTACTACTTCTCTTCTATGCTTTGCTAACAATCAAACAAAGAAAGCAACATGCAATTGGCTACTTCTTTGATTATTTCTGGCTTCTCTTCAATGGAATCATCG
>JBKEAC010000095.1:0-44696 GCA_047971925.1 Mangrovibacterium sp. | reverse complement strand
GACTTCTATATGGTAAAAACTGAATTCAGTTTTTGTAATACAGGACTTCTATATGGTGAAAACTGAATTCAGTTTTTGTAATACAGGACTCCTATATGGTGAAAACTGAATTCAGTTTTTGTAATACAGGACTCCTATATGGTAAAAACTGAATTCAGTTTTTGTAATATATATGACGCATATCATGCGTCAATACGAATATTTTTTGTAATAAAAGTGAGGTATGTTATGCGTCGCTACGGTTCGGTTTTTACCCTATTTTTTTTTCATGAGATGAATCAGCTCCTATTTTTAATCTACTAAGCTGCATTTTAGCTGTAATTTTGTTCCTTTATAAGCTCAATCATTCTTTAACGGATTAAAAATGCACTGATTTAATTCTATCACGGATTTTCATAGAAAATAAAAATCTGTAAGTCACAACTGCCACCCAAATAATCGCCCAGCCCAACACAGACAGAAAAAGTGAAGCTGGGAGTGTGAACGTTGGGCTAGCTCATTCTCATTTCTATTTAAATCGTTCTATTTCAAAAGTAGCTCTAACCAATCAACAAATAAATCAGCCCATTTATCGGTTGGGATATTGTTTTTGCGCATGCCAAATCCATGACCACCCTTTGCATAGATGTGCATTTCGGCAGGAATTTTGTTTTCTTTCAAAGCCAAATAATACCTGATTGAATTTTGAGGAACAACTCCCCCATCGTCATCGGCAAGAACTAAGAATGTGGGAGGGGTTTCAGAGCTTACATGTAACTCATTCGAGTATTTTTTTGCCACCTTCCAATCGTTCGTTTCACCAATTAAATTTTTGCGCGACCCCACGTGGGTAATCTCTTCATCGAAGCTTATGACCGGATAAATCAAAAGAGAAAAATCGGGTCGACAACTGATTGCACTCAACTTGCTATCGGTAATTATCGGATTGCCAAACTGTGTGCTCACGAAGGCTGCTAAATGACCGCCTGCCGATGAACCTGCAATGCCAATTTTGTTCGCATCGAGCGCCCACTCCTTCGCCATGGAGCGCACATATCGAATTGCCTCTTGTCCATCCATCAGCGGAATATCGGCATCGCCATAGGGCAAACGATATTTTAGAACAATGGCAGTTATTCCGTGTGCATTGAGAAACTCGGCTAGCTGAAAACCTTCATGCCCGGCAGCCTGTGTTCCATATCCCCCACCGGGGCAAATTACAATGGCTGCACCGGTGTTCTTCTTTTTATCGGGAAACGACACGAAAAGTTCGGCTTTTGAAATGTTGTTGAAACGAGTAATCAGGCCTGTTTCATCGGTTTTCTCTTCTTCCTCATTTGTTGCTTTGTTTTCTTTCGGTGCGCCCTCAGTCCAAAGAGGCAAGCGCAAATAATCTTGTGCCATTAGTGAAGTACTCATCATTAGGGTGAGAATGACTAAAGTTAATTTTCTCATGATATTTTAATTTTGGTTTTATACTGCTATTCGATTTTTTTTAATTAAGCAGGTGAAGATAATGAAAAAAACATCGATTTGAAAAAATCGAGAATGATTATCATGATCCGATAAGCTATCATGCTTATAATCTCTCAACTAATCCCTTATTTTTTTGCATTTTTTAAAAAATCTAGCCCTATCTTCAATATTTCCACTATCTTTGCCCTAGTTTTTAGCAATGGGGTGTCCTAATATTACGGACTGAGATCATACCCAAATTACCTGATCCGGATAATGCCGGCGGAGGGATTGGCGACAAAAAGAAATGAGTGCACGCATTTCTACTCCATTGGTTAGTTTAAATTCATTAACCAATTCCATTTTAAAAATGAAACATTTATTATTTAAGTGTGTCCGCACATCTCAAACATTGCAGCTTTTAGTATTTGCTTTTTGTTTGCAATCATGTTCTAGTAGCTTTGAACAAGAAAGTGACCTTGAACTTAATCAACAAATTTCGATCAAATCAATCCCTATTGATGTGTTTAATTGGGAAGTCGTAAATTGGATGCCAACACCTTCAGGGCAGTCTCCTATTCCTGTTCCTTGGGCAGGGCAGGGCAGTATAGCCTCTATGTATTCATTAGATGTTGTGAATGATAACAAGAAGATAGATGGATGGGAGCTAATATATAGCACATTTAGTTCTACTGCTCCAGGAAAACTTGTGAATCCATATTTTATGTTGTACAATAAATATAGAGGCGTATTGCGAATTTACCTTTACACTACAACCGAGTTTGTACAATCATCAACCTATTTGCAAGATGGGTTAAGTATTGTTTCCCCCCATGAAACCAATATGCTTAATTTTTTAGGCGATGAACTTATTGATGTATCCGTAAATAAAAAAATATACTCACAGATGCAGCCCAAACCGTCCGACGGCTCACTTCCATTGGCATCAAATAAGTGGTATATGCTCCAATATGAAATTGCGTATGATGATAACATCTCAAACATGTATTCAAGCGATATCATGTTGAGTTGGTACACTAATTTTTATAATGTATCTAATGTTGAGCTTTTTGGGAAAGTAAATGGTTCTATTAACGGAACCATAGGGCATGCCGGAAATGAAAACCTCTTCTCTAAATTAGGAGATTTTGGGGAAACGGTTGGAACGGTAGCTCTCTCGGCAGTTGGGGTTGATTTCATTTCAAAGAATACCATTTCGTCTTCCGGAGAAAACAAATTGAATTTACCTAACGATGTTTTTTTAGCCATGGCTAAAGGTGTGAATAGCGCTTTGTCTTCAGCTACATCAAAAACACCAGCGAAAATAGTTAATGTTTTGAATGGACTTATTTCCGGAGCAGGAAGCTCAGCTCAATCAGTTGATTTGAAATTTAATGCCGAAGTAGTAATGGAAGGAAATACAACAAATTGTGGGTCTTTTCCGTCAAGTCCAACATCGGTATATATTCCAGGAACAAAAATACCCAACTCAGCCCAAGGTTATTTGCCAAATTACACCTCTCCATTAGGGGTTTTTTATCTTAAGGACCGTCCAATTGTACGAACTAAAAATCTACATGGCATAGAAAGAGATGGTTCTCCAAGGGAAGGGTTTAATATAACACACAACTACAGTAAGGTAATCAGCAAAGTGGATAATTCCGATAAGATAGTTCTTAATGAGCAATTGTTAAAATCAGCAGGTGTAAAATTAGTTGATGAAGATGTGATATTTATACGGAAAGATCCAAATTCAAATGTCCCTTGGTATTTATCGGGCGGAACTATTGAGTCCATAGGCGCATATAGCATTGCATATGTAAATTGTAGTGAAATAAGTTCTCGACGTTTTATATCGGCTATTCCAGCCATAAGGATGACTATTGAAGTAACACCGAACAATGGCCGTCCTCCTATTTATATTATTCATACTTTTTTGGCTAATGAAGAACAAATTTAATCTAAGTACAATGAAAAAGATATTACTAATAAGCTCTTGCTTATTCGGGTTTCTTACCGCTTGCCAAGATGATTTAATCCTGTGTGGCGTGGTTAAGATTTATGCTGAAAGTAAAATAGATGAGATTCGGATTTATAGTTTTGATGACACGTCTAATCCGATACATACTTTATTGTGCGGTGGAAGTAGAGAAGCTTCACAAGAACTAAATATAGGAAATTACAAACTAAGTGGATATAGTTATAACGGATATCTTTCTTCTGTTACCTTTCAGGTTCGCCCAGGTAAGACGGTTGTAATTGAATATAATGAAAATAACATTGGGGAGGTTATCAGCAATTAGACCTAGGGCTTAGTTATCCTCACAGCTAAGCATTCTAGGCTGTTACCTTTTCTATTTATTGAAAAGCTTTGAAATTATTTCCAAATAAAAACAGGGCATTCAAAAACGTTTTGAATGCCTTTTTTTATAACATTGTAAAAGTACTTCTACATAACTACGCCATTGCTTTTTTTCAAGATATTCCCATGGCGAAAATATGTTTGCCTTTGCCATAATATTTCAAAAGGAATTTGGTTGATGAGGTCATGTTCTTTTTGAATTTTGAAAGGTAAAGATAAGCAATAAGTAGGATTAATGGCATGTGTTTGTGGAGAATTTGACATGCGAAGTTTGTTGCAAGCAAAGAAATATCAGGGTTAATTTTCCATTCTTTCATATTTTCCACTATCTTTGCCCTAGTTTTTAGCAATGGGGTGTCCTAATATTACGGACTGAGATCATACCCAAATTACCTGATCCGGATAATGCCGGCGGAGGGATTGGCGACAAAAAGAAATGAGTGCACGCATTTCTGCTCCATTGGTTAGTTTAAATTCATTAACCAATTCCATTTTAAAAATGAAACATTTTTACTTCGTGCTGTTCAGCTTCTGCCTAACAGCAACAACTTTCGCTCAAAACAAACCAATGTTGAGCGATACGATTGCGCTCGATGAGGTGCTTGTGTCTTCCACACGTGCTGGAAATCGCACTCCGGTGGCGAAAACCGATGTGAGCAAAGAGGAAATCCAAAATCAAAACATGGGACAAGATATTCCCTACCTGCTCACCATGACACCAAGTTATGTGGCAACATCAGATGCTGGTGCTGGTGTGGGTTACACTTATTTCCGAATTCGAGGTACCGACCTGAACCGCATTAACGTTACCATCGATGGCGTTCCGATGAATGACGCCGAATCGCATGGTGTATTCTTTGTTGATGTTCCTGACTTAGCCGGTTCGCTCGAAAACATTCAGGTGCAACGAGGCGTGGGAACATCTTCAAATGGTGCCGGAGCTTTCGGAGCTAGCATTAACATGCAAACAGCGCATCAAGGAAGAAAACCCTATGCCGCCTATCGAGGATCTGGCGGTAGCTTCGGCACTTACAAGAACTCCGTTTCTGCGGGAACAGGCATGCTTGGTAAATTCGCCTTCGACATGCGCCTTTCGCAAGTGGCATCCGATGGTTTCATTGATAGAGCCTCATCGGATTTGAAATCTTTTTACTTTTCAGGCGGATATTACAGTGAGAAAACAATCATCAAGCTTAAAGTATTCTCTGGATTTGAAGAAACTTATCAGGCGTGGAATGGGGTGCCTTCAGTGAAACTAAATAACGATGCCGAAGGAATGAGTCGCTATAAAGATCATTGGCTTTGGAGTAGTAGCTCGGAGCGAGAAAATGAAATTCGATACAACGATTTAATCAACTCGAATGCCCGAACCTACAACATGTACACCTATGATAACGAAGTTGACAACTACACGCAAAACTATTATCAACTACATTTGGTGCAAGAAATCAATCCGTTTCTAAATTTTAATGCCTCCTTGTTTCTTACCCGCGGTTTGGGCTATTATGAAAACTATAAGTACGACCGAAAATATACAAAATATTTAATGGAGGCCCCACAAGAGCAAAGCATAACCGATTTGGTGCAACGCAAGTGGCTCGACAATTACTACTATGGTGCAACCTATGCCTTGAACTACAAGCAAGATGCACATCAACTCATTGTGGGTGGTGCATTTTCGAAATATGACGGCGATCACTATGGGAAAGTCATTTGGGCTCAAAACATGGGAAATAACCCTAAAAACCACGAATGGTATCGAGGCAACGGTTTGAAAACAGATTTCAACATCTTTGCTAAATATCAGGTCGATTTATCGGAAAAGATTTCACTCTTCACCGATTTGCAATATCGCTACATTAATTATGAAATAACAGGAACCGATGATGATTTGCGCAATTTAACGCAAGACCATCAGTTCAATTTTTTCAACCCAAAAATGGGATTACACTATCAAGCTAATGAGAAACACGCCGCCTACATTAGCTATGCTCGTGGAAACCGAGAACCAAATCGCGATAATTTCGTTGATGTCGATGAAGGAAAACCAGCACCGGTGACTGAAACACTCAACGATTTTGAAATCGGATATAACTTCAGCAGCCCTAAGTTTTCGGCAGGAACTAACATCTATGGCATGTTCTACAACGACCAACTCGTGCTAACCGGCGAGGTGAACGATGTGGGTTCTGCTCTAATGATGAATGTTGATGATAGTTATCGAATGGGTGTGGAATTAACCGCAAGTGCACTCATCTTTCCTAAACTTCGACTAGATGCCACTTACACCTTGAGCGAAAATAAAATTAATGACTTCACCGAATTTGTTGATGATTGGGATTCGCCGACCTATGAGGAAAAACAACACAAAATTGGAAAAACTAATATCGCTTTCTCGCCAAACCACATCATGAATAGCTTGCTCACTTATTCTCCTTCAAAAAGATTGAACCTTGCTTTGAATAGCTCCTTTGTGGGAAAACAGTACATTGACAACGGCTCAAGTAGCGACCGACAACTCGATGCCTGGTTTGTGAATAATTTGAAAATAGATTATTCCTTACCAGTGAAGTTTTGCAAAGAAATGAAGTTTCATGTGCTGGTGAACAACCTTTTCAACACCGAATATGAAAGCAATGCATGGGTATATTCGTATTACACCGGTGGTACACGCTATCAAATGGACGGTTATTTCCCTCAAGCGGGTACAAACTTCATGTTCGGTCTCGATGTGGTGTTTTAATTAAACCACATGAAACGAGCCATGAGCTTAGGAATCTCACACACGAGCATGACTATAATGGCGAGATACATCTGACAACTAAAAAACAAATTATAAACAGATGAAAATGACCTAACAGCTATTTTTAGAAGTCCCTTTAATGTTGTAACACATTTTCAGGACGAGACAAACAGTAACAAAAAAAGAATGCTCAGTTGAGCATTCTTTTTTTTTGAAAAAGCAAAGAGCTTTAAGCATTCGCATGTTTCTTTTTATTCATCTTCTTTTGATGCTTTCTAACTCGAAGGACTAAATAGGAACCATAAATTAACAACAACGAGAAGATTGAAATCCACGATTTTGTTTCTCGTTCAATTTCGATATCTTCAAAACTCCAAGCTTTGGGTTTTCCTTTAATTTGAACTCTTTCTTGCTCAGCCTTCACCTCTTGTGGTTGAACTTGCTGTCCTTCGGAATTACCTTGAGCTCGCACCTGATTATGCTCGTGTTTAGGCTCAGCTTCATTCTCCAATCGTTCGGCTCTTTCTGGGCGTTTCGTTTGAGCTTGTTCATGATTTGCTTTCACTTCTGCCACTTGCACTTGTTCAACCAAGGGCTTATTCTCCGATGAGGAACTAATCATTCTGCCAAGTTGTAATCCGATGGCATGCACGAATAAAAGCGCATAAAGCACATACGACCATTTCTGTACCTTTTTCCATCTCAAACCACCCAACTTCCGGTGCACCGAATCGAAAGATGTAATCCAAAGAATAAAGAACAACAAGAGCATGATGATGCCCAAGAAGAGTACTGTGTTTGTAATTCCTGCGCCTAAAGCACTTGTAATTCGAGGACTACTCATGAACTCTTCATGATTGGTGAAGTATTCTAACGACTTTGGCCAAGAACGAAATGCACGAATGATGCCATGTGTGAGAACTGGAAAACCCGAGATGATGGAAATTTCCTTACGAATGCTCATCAATCGCTTCACATAGGCATTCTTTGCATCGAGCGCACCCACATACATAATGATAATCAAAATCGGGTGCCCCAATCCAGCCATGTGCATATAATCGCGCATTAAATTGCCAAGAACTGGAATCTGATTAAACCCCCAAGCTGTTTGAATACCGCAAAGACTCAACAGGAAAGGTAGAATCATCAACACGAAAGGAATGGCCGAAAGAGTGTAATAAATGTAGTAATACTTCTTTATCGATTTGGAAAGAAGAATGAAAAAAACCGCCAAAAAAGCCACCGAAAAAAGCAATGGCAATGCCGATTGCAGAAAGGACAAAAAGCCCATTATTAATTGTATCATGTAATCGTATTTAAAATTATTCTGTTATAAATTTAATAGCTTCAATGCTTGCTGGCAAAACCAAACTGCCGTGCGTTTCGTTTTCAAAGATTTCATATTTATTCTGAAGCCCTTGCAATGGCTGTTTTGATAGATATTCATCGCGAAACTCGCTAATCAAATCTTTCAATTGATTGTCGGAATTTCTTTCCGCACCTGATTTTGCCACATATAGTATTCTATTATTTCCTTCAATTTGCATCCAACGCTGCTGAAATTCAGTCATCATAAATTCTTTATCCCACCACAAACTGGGGTCGAGTGCCACATAAGCTTGAAACGAATCGGTGTGATTTAAAAAAGTGTAGAGTGTGAACAAACCACACAACGAGTGACCATGCAACATGTTTTCGCTATTCGTTCGATAAGTTGCATCAATTGACTTGCGAAGCTCTTCAACCAAAAAGCGATAAAACTTATCGGCTCCCCCACTATTGGGATGATAGCCTTTAATTCGCTCTAAACTATTGGTCGGTGTCATATCTCTACCCCTATCGGTGTTAAGCACTCCCACAATAATAAATGGATTCTTCCTAGTGGCTTGCTCAATAGCAACCAATGAGGTAAAATTCCTATCGCCATCGAGCAAATAAAGCACCGGAAAGGTTTTGCTCGAATCTACTTCATATTCTCGCGGTAAATGCACCCAATATTCACGCACCTCTCCCAAAATATCGGACCTTAAAAGGTGTTTTGTGCCAATATTCACTGCTTCCTGCGCCGCTAAGCGAGTAAGAATAAACACGAAAAAAAGAAAAAAAGAAAGTCGCTTCATATTTTGATTATAATCAAGCGAGGGCGATTAAAAAATCACCCTCACCTCATGAAGTAGTCAACTAATTATTTGTTAAATACCCTAATCCATCAATGGCTGTAGCACCATTGAAAGAAGCACCTTTTGTAGCAACACCCGTTTCCGAATCAACCACATAAATCGCAGGATTTTCGCCAGTGGCTGTGGCAGGAATGTGTGCTTTACCGTTGTATGACATAGGTTCGCCCACCGATTCGATGTTATCATAGCTTGGGAAATCGCCCGAAACCCACTTTAAGCTTTTTGCAGAAACATCAACAATAGCATATCTGGTGAAAGCTAATTTCTCCGCATCGTTCCAGAAATTCACTAAGAATTTAGTGCCTGCAATTGCCCACACACGAATAGGTTTCAAACCACCCGAAAGAGCACCAATATCAAAATAATAGTTCGAATCGAAGTCGCTTTCATTAGGCGAAAAACGAATTGCCCCAGGCGACAAAGTACAGTTTGCATCATTTGAACCCGAGAAAACATACACATAGCCATCATCGGCTTTATCAATCATGCCATAAGCACGCGAACGGTTTCTTCCAGCCGAATAGCCAATCTTTCCAGAGCGATAAATTCTTTTCACATTCATTTCTTTGTCGAAAGCTGCCACCCAACAACTATCGGGAAAAATCACCTCGCCCACCGAAGAGCTCGACGAACTATGCGTGAATGCATTGGAAAGAATGAGCCCTGAATAGAACTCACCATTTCCGCCATCAACCAAACCAGCCAACACCGCTTGTTGGTCTTCATTGTTGGCAATGTTCAAGGTTTTAATGGTTTTCTCTTGGAGAGCCAATTCATTATCGAGGTCAATCATTAAGAATGTTGTGCCATCGGTGCGCTCCATTTGCACTTGATTTCCGTCAGCATCGGTTGTGTAAACCGGAGTACCATCGGCATTATAAAAATATTCGGCGTTACCATTAGCATCAACTGGGGTTTTACCCGACACCGAAGTAATGGCGTAATTATCGCAAAATCCATAATTTGTGAAACGAGAAACAATTTGGAAACCAGCGCCCACTGCCTCAATCTCACCATCGCTATTCAACTGATAGCCCACACCCGTTCCAGGGTCGCCTTGCGCATAAATCAAACCAACAGCCGTGCGAGGTTCGCCACCAAAAATCCAAGTGTAATTGGTTGACTCTAGTTCCACTTGATTTTGAGAAATTGCATACTCTCCCGTTGCTGGATTTTCAATCTGCATGGCATATTCGGCACTTTCACCTGTTAATGCCACAAAGAAACCACCTTTGCTTGGCGTATTACCGCCACCATTGTCATCGCTACAAGCTATTACTGTAGCACTCATCAGAGCAATAGCTCCATAAGTCATTAGTCTTTTAAATTCCATTTTGTTTATTTGTGTTGAAAAAATTATTTATTGAAAAAATATCTGAATTTCACGGCAAAATTTCTGCCAGGTTTCTGCAAGCTGTAATTATCATACACCAATTCATCGGTCATATTTCGAGCCTCGAGCGTAATATTATATCGCCCCTTTTTCATGGCATAATTCAAACTTAAATCATGGGTAGTGTGTCCCGGAATTATAATCTTTCCACCTTCACTTTCCCAACTTCTGAAGAAATCATGCACATAGTTCACGGTATATCCGAACATCAGCATATCTTCTTTCCCAAAAAGTTCAAACCAATTATATCCGGCATCGATATTACCAAACAAATAAGGTTCATTGGGCATTCGGTCTTTATAGTAAATGAGTTCACGACCAGTTGCCCCATATCGCTCCATGTTTCTAATTTCTTGATAGGTGAAATTTCCTGCCAACATGAATTTACGATCATAGTTGTAATTAAACTCCACATCGGCACCTAATGTGCGCACCTTTCCATGATTGGTGTAATAGGCCCCACCAAACTTTTCTTCCACTTGGCGACGAATATAATCTTTGGTATCGCGATAAATTCCGCCTAGCTCGAAGTTGTAGAAATGCTTATTCGAATGAGCTTCGTAAACCACATTCAAATTCATGTTATCGCTATTCTCAGGGCTCAAACTAGCATCGCCCACCTCATTCACATTATCGCCAAAAAGCTCATTTTCCGATGGCAATCGCACCGCATGTTCATAACTAGCCTTCAACTGCCAATTCTTTTTAAGAATATAAGTCGTTGCTGCTCCATATCCGGTTGTGTTGAAACTCTTATCATCAAGCTCATATTTGGGGTCGCTAGCCGAAGCCGTATTAATTGGTCCCGTTACACCAACCTGATAATACTTTCCAAAAACAGTGGCATTAAGCTGCTTGCTTGGCTGATACATGTATGAAAGACCCGAAACATTCTTCCTATTTGTTCGCTTCATGAAGTCGGCTGCTGTTGAATTTTCAGCTGTTGCCGCTACATCGGTATTCTTGCGCTGATAGCTACTAAAAACATGGTTGAACAACAAATAATGCTTGTGTGCTAGGCTGTATTTTAGGTTTGCCATGCCATAGAGCGTGGTGTTAGCATATTCCGATTTGGTGTAATTTCCTTCCCCTTTCGATGTTTTATTGAAATACTCACCTTCCCAGTTATATTGACGCGCCAAGGTATCGAGTGTTTGGCTCGTAACATCGGAATAGCGAATGGTTAGGTTTAAATCGAGATTTTTCACTCCTAAATCGCGCTTCATGTAGTTCAACACCGGAATAATGCTGTGCGAATTTGTTTCTTTTCCACCATAAACAATTCGCATAATATTAGCTGTTTGAATTTCTTTATATTCTTGCGAATAAGTCATTTCAAGCGACAACCTATCAGCCCACGCCTTACCCTTCACCCCCACCTTTGCCGAAACCGCCTCGTTGTGATAAGTGTCATGGAAACGTTCATACCACGCACTATCTTTTGAAAAAGTAATGGTTTCAATATTTAAGTTTTGTGTAAATACTTTGTAGTTATTATCCGAATAATTCTGGTAAGCATTCACTTGAAAAAACAAACCATTATCGAAAGCTTTACCCAAATTGATGTTTGATTTGTGCGTGTTAAATGAGCCATATGAATACGATGCATCAACAAAAGAGCGCTTCGTGTTTCGCGTCACAATGTTTATAGCTCCGCCAAGCGCATCAACACCAAATTCCACTGGCACAACCCCCTTATAAACCTCAATTCTATCGGCCATCGTGATGGGAATTTTTCCTAATCCCATGGAGCTTCCCGAACCTTGAAGTGGAACACCATCCATGAATATTTTCACATGTTTACCCGAAAAACCATTAAGTGCAATTTTATTATCGGAACCCACGCCTCCTGAAGTTCGAATATTAACACCCGAAACCTTATCGAGTGCCTGCGATAAATCCATCGATGTGTTGTGAAGTAGGGTTGCATCGAGCGCCTCCACATTATAAGCCGATGTGTTTATTTGCGAAACAATGGAATGCCCTTTCACTTCCACCTCATCAATTTCGCTCACCTCTTTTTCCATGAGCACAGTCATGTAGATCGCCTTTTCTCCTGAAAGTTCAACAACTTTCTTGTAGGTTTTAAAACCCACATTGCTCACCACCAAAGTGTAACTCCCACTCTCTGCCTTTAACAAAAAGTTTCCCTGAGCATCAGCTCTAGTTGCTCGCTGATTCTCTTCAAAATAAACCGTAGCAAACGCCAACGGCTGCTCGCCTTCTGCCACAACTCTACCTTTCAAAATGCATGGTGCGCCCAACGCTACTGAAAAAGAGCTCAAAACAAATGCTGCGATGAAAAGACTATAAAAGACAAAAGTATTATTTCTTTTTTGCATGACTTTAACTATTGATTTTATGGTCGCAAAATTCCATAAAATCAAAAAACATCACAATCCCAAAATATGATGATTTATTATGCTAATTAATTAGAATCAGTAAAATTTATTTATACAATTTAGAAATCAATCCCCAAAAATAGCTACTACACAATAATCAAAAGGCTCTATGTTGAATGTAGTGGGCAATTTTCAAACTCCCATTAAGCACTAATTTGTAGGAGTTGTATCTTATGACATTCATCTTGTTTGTTTACTCATTGCCGTTGAAGGAATTAAATCATTGCATTTTTAATCTATTAAATAATGATTGAGCTTTAAAAAACAACAAAACAGAACTAAAACACCGTAAATTACATTAATTATAAAAACTTAATTCAGCTCATGAAAGAAAACATGTACTAATAAGCTTGCTTATTACAGCTCATGAAAGAAAATATGGACTAATAAGTTTGCTTATTTTAACATATCGAAAAAAATATGGACAAATAAGCATGCTTAATTCACCTCATGAAGAAAAATATGGACTAATAAGCTTGCTTATTTTAACATATCGAAAAAAATATGGACTAATAAGCATGCTTAATTCAACTCATGAAGAAAAATATGGACTAATAAGCATTCATAAAAGACCATATAGGACTCCTATATGGCAAAAACTAAACTTATAAAAGACAATATTTGACTACTATATAGCAAAAACTAAACTTATAAAAGATAATATTGGACTACTATATGGCAAAAAACATGGCTCTATGTTTAATGTAGTGGGCAAATTATTACATCAACAATTCAGGGGGTGCCCCTTGTGGGAGAATGAGGAAACGCAAAAATATAAAACATGCAGAATCATGCAAGCCTTTGATCTCATCCATTGAGGGCGGTTCATTCATTGTGGGGGAAAATTAGGCATAAAACGGGTTTGCTGTTAGGAAATCAAGCTTTACGGATTAATGGTCAATGAAAAAATATTTACGCACAATATTCCGCATAATGCCATAAATAAAAATCTTTCTATTGCGTGGAACTATCAAAAAAAAAGAAAGGCACATACCTTTCTTTCCTATTCGGTTGAAGAATAAACTTCAATACTTCCTTTATTAAGCACGTTTGCGGTATTCAAACAATTGAATAGAGCTTTGAAAAGAAACTGTAGAAGTGTTTATTTTTTAAAATTTGATCGATGTATTCGGGAAATTTGGCAAAATCTACACTAGAAGGTGAAAATTCAGCATAGGCAATGTGCGCTAAAATACGATTAGGAGAGCGAAAAAAACCATCGAAGAGAATAGCACTTTCAAGCTCTTCGCGCGAAAATTCAATTTCAGCATAAGGCGCTTTGTTCACAAGAGCTTCGCGCGCCAATTCAATAGCTATAATGAGATGAGGGTTTTCAGATGTTAAGTTGTCGAGATTGATTGTGAGAAGAAGATTCGGATTCTTAAGAGAAGTAAAATATCTAAGAAATCCGCTTTCTTGACCAGAAACGGCAACTGGAGTGGAGCTTGGGAAGCTATCTTTTAACACCTCAAGTTGGCTTAATAAGTCTTCCAATTGATCTTTTTTAATTCTATAATCTGTCATCATGAATTCTCGTAGTAAAAAATATTTCAAATGTAGTCGGTGAAGAAAGCAACAAGAAAGCCGAGCACAGCAATAAGCACCACCGAGGCACCAGCTATTTTATTGAACCACCACAAAACACGAAGATTAAATTTATTTCTAAAGATGCTAACTATGTTTGTAAATGTAATCCACCATGAATTAGCTCCTATTAAAACGCCAAACAGAAGAGCCGACATTTCGCCCCAATTTCCCGATTCAATCTGCACCTTAAATTTAGCAAACATGGCTAACATGACAAAGATAACAAGCGGATTTGGAATAGTAAAGATGAAGGTTGAAAACATGTCGGATAAATACGAAGAACCTTTTTGTTTGAAGTGCCGGACGTCTTTAATTGGATTTTTCCTGAATATATTAATTCCTAATATCATTAAAACAATGGTAGCAAGCACATCGAACATTAAACGATGCTCTTGCACATAGTCAATAATAAAGCCTAAGCTCAAAGCTGCAACTCCTGCATAAATCATGTCGGATATTGAAGCGCCCACGCCCGACATAAAACCGCTCAACCAATCTTTATTCACCGTTTTTTGGACAATGAGGATACCTATAGGTCCGATAATAACCGAGACCGATAATCCTGCTAAAATTCCTTTCCAAAAAAGATCAATAACCATGATAATAAAACGCTGAATAAAACAAAAATCGACAAGTGATTATCGTAAAAACCAAAATTAAGGCTTAGAACTGAAAATCTGCAAACTTAGTAAAGAATTTTAACATTTTAAATGCTATTTTTTATGTTCTGAGCATGAAGATAAATGATCATTGACCATCCCCACAGCTTGCATAAAGGCATAAATGATGGTTGAACCAACAAATTTAAATCCTCTTCTTTTTAAATCCTTACTTAATTTATCGGAAATGACAGTCGTTGTTGGTACATCATGCATTGATTGGAAATCATTGGTAATGGGATTTCCATCGACAAATGCCCAAAGATAGGTTGAGAAAGTTCCAAATTCTTTCTGCACGGCTAAAAAACATTGAGCATTAATCACACTAGCTTTTATCTTTAGTTTGTTTCGAATGATGCCTTCGTTTTCGAGGAGATTCTGTTGCTTACGCTCGTCAAATTGAGCTACAATCGCGGGTATAAAGCCTTCGTAAGCCTCTCGATAAGATTCTCTACGTTTGAGAATAGTGAACCAACTCAAGCCAGCTTGTGCCCCTTCTAAAATTAGAAACTCAAACAACTTATTGTCGTCATAAATAGGCACTCCCCACTCTTCATCATGGTAGGCAATATAGATTGGATGCGACAAACACCATGGGCATTTATTCATGGTTGACATCAAGGTGTTAATTTAATAATTGTTTATTTATATCAAAAAAGAAATTCGTATAAGTCTGCTTTTTATATTTCATCAATTGATTTGTGTGAATAAAACTATCTTTTAGCGCATCGAGTGGCAAAATAAAAAGTTCTTCAGGAGATTTACCTGTCCCTCCAATTCCGATGGCAATAAACACGGGAATTTGTCGGGCTTCTTGAAATTCTTCATAACGTTTTAATTGGTCACTCTTAGCAACAATCACCCCAGATTTATAGAAACTTTTCCTCCATTTACATTCCACAAAGAAATGACTAACTTCTTCATGCAGTTTGAATTGCAAGAGCAAATCGGGCTGTAACGTTGTTTGAGCATAAACACCATCAACGTATTTATCGCCTGCCCACTCTTTAATAGTAAAATATTTCTTATCAAACTTCAGAGCAACAAATTTCTCAAAATCATCGCCATTCTTTTTGTTAAAGTCATTCATCACTGTTTCCGAATCCATGCCATTTAATCTATTTTCAATGTCAGCAATAATTGCATCGGTATCAGCTCCATGTTCTTGAGCGATCTTAATAATTAAGTTCCTCTCATTTTTGGTTAGCTGACCATCGGCTATTGCCATATCAATATATTTATCGATACTTATTTGGTTGCTAATCGTATCATCAGAAGATGTTGTTGAGTTTAATTGAAATTGAAATCGAATTCCAATCACAATCAGAATACACCCTAAAACAATAAAGATAATTCCAGTCATTTTATTCATTATAGTTCGAAAAAAACGCAAGTTACAATATTTTCATGAAAAAACAATGCCAAATCTTCCTTGCATCAGTTAAAAAGAATTACCAAATCATTTATCACCACTATTTTCCTGTGGACTTTGAAAACAAGAAATTAAAAATCGTGAATACAAAATGGTAAATTATACTCTAGTCCAGAAAAAGAGATATGTAGTCGTCCAATAATAAAATGAAGAAAAAGACGACGTTCATAAAAGACAATATCGGAGTTCAATTTTTTAAAACTACATTCATAAAAGATAATACATCGCATCGCTCCGAGCGACTACACAAAAACAATCGCAAAAAAAAATATTGCAACTTATGAGAGATTATCAATAAAAACAAGATTTAAAGAATAGAAATAAAAAAGGCATCACTAACAAGTAGTAATGCCTCTTTATAAAATCAAACTGATGATTACTCTTCAGTAGTTGTTTCTTCTGCAACAGCTTCAGTTTTAGCACCAGAAGAACGACGAGAACGACGTTTTTTAGTAGCTGCTTTATCAGAAAGCATGTTTTCATTGAAGTCAACCAATTCGATAATACACATATCTGCATTATCTCCAATACGGTTACCTGTTTTAAGAATACGAGTATAACCACCAGGACGATCACCTACTTTAGCAGCAACTTCACGGAACAATTCAGTAACAGCTTCTTTACTTTTCAAGTAGCTGAAAACAGTACGACGTGAATGAGTTGTGTCTTCTTTAGACTTGCTGATAAGAGGTTCAACATACATCTTAAGAGCTTTAGCTTTCGCAGTTGTAGTTGAAATTCTTTTATGGAAGATCAACGAACATGCCATATTTGAAAGCATAGCTTTACGATGAGCACTCTTTCTGCCAAGATGGTTGAATTTTTTATTGTGTCTCATTTTGCTTATTCCTTATCTAATTTATACTTAGTAATATCCATTCCGAAAGTCAGATTTAACTCTACCAATAATTCATCAAGTTCAGTCAATGATTTCTTACCAAAGTTGCGGAACTTCAATAAATCATTTCGGTTAAATGTAACGAGCTCTCCAAGCGTGTCAACTTCAGCTGCTTTTAAACAGTTAAGTGCACGAACAGAAAGATCCATATCAACCAATTTTGATTTTAACAATTGACGCATATGCAAAACTTCTTCATCGAATTCTTCGTTTGCAAATTTTTCTTCAGTGTCAAGAGTAATCTTCTCATCAGAAAAAAGCAAGAAATGATGAATTAAAATTTTAGCAGCTTCTTTTAAAGCATCTTTGGGATTGATTGAACCATCAGTTGTAATTTCAAAAGTTAACTTATCATAGTCAGTCTTTTGCTCAACACGATAAGGATCTACCGAGTATTTTACATTACGAATTGGTGTGAAAATTGAATCAATCGGAATTAAACCAAACTCAGCATCATTAGGATTGTTTTCAGTGACTGGTACATAACCACGACCTTTATCTATCGTTATTTGCATCTGAAGATTTACATCAGATTCCATTCTACAAATTACCAATTCAGGGTTTAATACCTTAAATCCTGTCATGAATTTGTTTATATCACCTGCTGTAAAAGTTTCCTGTCCTGTAATGTTTATTGTAACTCGATCTCCTTCGAAGTCTTCTCCTTCTTTCTTAAAACGAATTTGCTTAAGATTAAGAATGATTTGAGTAACATCCTCCATCACACCTTTAATCGTTGCAAACTCATGATCAACGCCTTCAATCTTAAGAGTTGTAATAGCGTAACCTTCTAATGAAGAAAGTAAGATACGACGAAGAGCATTACCAATAGTAATTCCATAGCCAGGTTCCAATGGACGAAATTCGAATTTTCCGAATTTGTCATCAGATTCTACCATTATTACTTTATCCGGTTTTTGGAACGCTAATATTGCCATAATTAATACTGAGTAATTTTATTATTTCGAATACAACTCGACGATAAGTTGTTCTTTAATGTTCTCTTGAATTTCCTCACGCTCTGGACGATTAAGGAATTTACCTGTCATAGATGCTGTATTCCACTCTAACCAAGCTGATTGATTTGAACGATTAGATGTTAACGCTTCAGAAACAATTTCAAGAGATTTTGATTTCTCACGAACTGAAATAGTATCACCTGGACGAAGAATGTAAGAAGGAATATTACAAATCTCACCATTCACTAAAATGTGTTTGTGTGATACAAGTTGACGAGCACCTGCTCTTGATTTTGCCAATCCTAAACGAAAAACAACATTATCTAAACGAGATTCAAGAAGTTGAAGTAAAACCTCACCTGTAATACCTTTAGATGCAGATGCTTTATGGAATAAGCGCGCAAATTGTTTTTCTAAAATACCATAAGTATATTTTGCCTTTTGCTTTTCCATTAATTGCAAACCATATTCCGATTTTTTACGACGGCGAGAAGCCAATCCATGAAAACCTGGAGGATAGTTTTTTCTTTCTAATACTTTATCTGGTCCGAAAATTGGTTCACCAAATTTACGGGCAATCTTTGATTTTGGTCCTCTATATCTAGCCATTATTCACTAAATTTAAATTAAACACGACGTCTTTTTGCAGGACGACAACCGTTGTGTGGTAGTGGAGTAACATCTACAATTTCATTAACCACAATACCAACACTATTAATCGCACGAATCGCAGATTCACGACCGTTACCGGGTCCTTTAACAAAGACTTTTACTTTACGCAAGCCTAAATCATGAGCTACTTTTGCACATTCTTCAGCAGCTACCTGAGCAGCATAAGGAGTATTCTTTTTAGATCCTCTAAAACCTTTCTTACCAGCCGATGACCAAGAAATAACTTCTCCGTTATTATTAGTCAAAGAGATAATGATATTATTAAATGAGGAATGAATATGAGCCTGACCTGTTGCTTCAACATTAACAACTCTTTTTCTAGTATTTCCTGTTTTCTTTGCCATAACTCAAGATTATTTAGTAGCTTTTTTCTTATTAGCAACAGTTTTCTTTTTACCTTTACGAGTACGAGCATTATTCTTAGTACTCTGACCACGAACTGGCAAACCAACACGGTGGCGGATACCTCGGTAACAACCAATATCCATCAATCGTTTAATATTTAACTGATTTTCAGAGCGAAGTTCACCTTCTACTTTGAAATTTTCATTAATAGTTGTACGAATTGCTGCAAATTCATCATCTGTCCATTCAGAAACTTTAGTGTCAAAAGAAACACCTGCTTTTTCTAAAATGAAACGTGAACGACTACGACCAATACCAAAGATATAAGTCAGGGCAATTTCACCTCTTTTATTATCAGGAATATCAACTCCAACAATACGAGCCATATTTTTTAATTTTACAAAGTTAATTTAATTATCCTTGACGTTGTTTGAACTTAGGATTCTTTTTGTTAATCACATACAAACGACCTTTTCTGCGCACTATTTTGCAGTCGGCACTACGTTTTTTAATGGATACTCTTACTTTCATGATTAATAAATTAATTTTTATATCTAAAAGAGATTCGTCCTTTTGTCAAATCATATGGAGACATCTCCACTTTAACTCTATCTCCAGGAAGAATCTTGATATAATGCATACGCATTTTACCTGAAATATGAGCAGTTATCACGTGACCATTTTCGAGTTCAACTCGAAACATCGCATTTGATAATGCTTCAATAATTGTTCCGTCTTGTTCTATCGACGATTGTTTTGCCATAAATATTTAAATCAAATTAATACATAGCAGCACCACCGCCATTACGTCCTTTAATTCTACCCGACTTCATTAAGCCATCATAATGACGCATCAAAAGATGACTTTCAATCTGCTGAAGAGTATCAAGAACAACACCAACCAAAATCAACAATGAAGTACCTCCAAAGAAGTAGGCAAATTGTGTATTGATTCCTGCAATCATTGCAAAAGCTGGTAAAATAGTAACAATACCAAGAAAAATAGATCCTGGCAAAGTAATGCGAGACATTACAGTGTCAAGATAATCGACAGTTTTCTTACCAGGCTTAATACCAGGAATAAAACCACCATTTTTCTTCATCTCATCGGCTATATGTACCGGATTAACAGTAATTGCGGTGTAAAAGTACGTAAATAAAACCACCAAAACAAATTGCATGAAGTTGTACCAAAAACCAGTATGATTAGATAATGTATTTGCAACATTGGCCAACCAACCAGTACCATCAGCACTAGTAAAACCTACAATTGTAATTGGTATGAACATGATAGCTTGAGCAAAAATAATAGGCATTACTCCAGCTGCATTCACTTTCAATGGTATATACTGACGAACACCACCATATTGCTTATTTCCAACAATGCGTTTGGCATATTGCACGGGGATCTTTCTTGTACCTTGTACTAATAAAATACTACCCACAAACACAAAAAATAGGAAAACAAACTCTAAAAGGAACATCACCATACCTCCACCTTCAGCCTCTATGCGAGAAGCAAATTCGGCAAAAACAGCAAAAGGTAATCTAGCAATAATTCCAATCATGATGATCAAAGAAATACCATTCCCTATACCATTATCAGTAATACGCTCACCTAACCACATTACAAACATCGAACCTGCTGTCAAGATAATTGTAGATGTTAATGTAAACATCCAGCCGCTCACAGCAAATGCTTCCGCAGACAATTGATGTTGCAAGTTAGCTAAATAAGCAGGAGCCTGAAATAACAGAATGATTACAGTCAAATAACGAGTTATTTGATTAATCTTTCTTCTTCCAGACTCACCATCCTTTTGTAAACGTTGAAAAAATGGGACGGCTATTCCCAACAACTGAACTACAATAGAAGCTGATATGTAAGGCATGATACCCAAAGCGAATATCGAAGCATTAGAGAATGCACCTCCCGAGAACATATCGAGCAACCCCAGCAACCCATCTGAAGTTTGCTTTTCCAACTGACCTAATTGCGCTGGGTTAATACCTGGTAAGGCAACATATGATCCCAAGCGATAAATCAAGAGAAAGAATAGGGTAATCCCTATTCTTTTTCTTAAATCCTCAATCTTATAAATATTCTTTAGAGTTTCGATAAACTTCTTCATTAGGCTTAGATTGTTTCGATAGTTCCTTGATTGTTTTCAATAGCTTCAACAGCTGATTTTGAAAATGCATGCGCTTTAACATTTAATTTCAATGTTAATGTACCGCCTCCCAAAATCTTAATTCTGTCATTCTTTGAAGCTAAACCTGCTTGCACTAACACAGTAGTGTCAATAACAGTAACATTATTTTTCTCAGCTACAACTTGTAGGCTATCCAAATTGATAGCTTTATACTCAACACGGTTAATGTTTTTAAAACCGAATTTAGGCACTACACGTTGTAGTGGCATTTGACCGCCTTCGAATCCGCGGGTACGACTATAACCCGAACGTGATTTCGCACCTTTGTGACCACGAGTAGAAGTACCACCTCTACCTGAACCCTGACCACGTCCAACACGTTTTACGTTCTTAATGGATCCTTCCGCTGGTTTAAGATTATTTAGTTTCATAATTCTGATCTAAATCATTAAATTTCTTCAACTTTAACCAAATGCTTAACCTTATTAACCATACCAATAATATTTGGAGTAGTTTCATGTTCAACAGTTTGATTCATTTTTCTTAGCCCAAGGGCTTGCACAGTTGCTTTTTGGCTCTTCTCGGAACCTATTGTGCTCTTTACTAAAGTTACTTTAATTTTAGCCATAGTTCCTATCCTTTAAATACTTTTTCAACTGAAATACCACGATGCTCTGCTACTGTAAAAACATCTCTCATTTCTGTCAATGCAGTAAATGTTGCTTTTACTAAGTTATGTGGATTTGACGAACCTTTAGATTTTGCCAAGATATCATGTACCCCAACACTCTCTAAAACCGCACGCATCGCACCACCCGCCTTTACTCCAGTACCATGAGATGCCGGTTTCAAGAACACTTGTGCTCCACCAAATTTAGCAACTTGCTCATGAGGTATAGTTCCATTGTGAACTGGAATTTTAACAAGATTCTTCTTAGCAGCATCTACACCTTTAGCAATAGCAGCTGTTACCTCACTTGCTTTACCCAATCCCCATCCTACAACACCATTCTCGTCACCGACAACCATAATTGCAGAAAAGCTGAATGTTCTACCCCCTTTAGTTACTTTTGTAACGCGGTTAATGGCAACCAAACGTTCCTTAAGCTCAATATCAGTTGTCTTAACTTTCATAATATTACTTGCCATGATTATTAAAATTTAAGGCCACCTTCACGGGCAGCATCAGCTAATTGTTTAACTCTACCGTGATATAGATATCCATTGCGGTCAAAAATAACCTCATTAATACCCGCAGTAGTTGCTTTCTCTGCTATTGCTTTTCCAACTAAAGCAGCAATTTCTGTTTTAGTTCCTGATTGTGCAGCAATAGACTTCTCTGTCGATGATGCAGAAGCAAGTGTAACACCTGCTTTGTCATCGATCAATTGAGCATAGATTTGCTTGTTGCTACGAAACACACTCAAACGAGGACGTTCTGCAGTGCCAACAATAATTTTGCGAATTCTGCTCTTTATTCTAAATCTTCTTTCTTTTTTTGTTAAAGCCATGGTTTCAAATTTTACTATTTAGCAGAAGCAGACTTACCAGCCTTTCTACGTAATTGCTCACCATCAAACTTAATACCTTTACCTTTGTATGGTTCAGGAGCTCGTAGTGAACGAATCTTTGCTGCAACCTGACCAATAAGCTGTTTATCACAGCTTTTTAGTGTAATTGTAGGGTTATTGCGTTTATCAGTAACAGCCTCTACTTGAATCTCTTTTGGTAACTCAATATATGTATGGTGAGAATAACCCAAAACTAGATCAAGAATTTGACCATTATTTTCAGCACGATATCCAACACCAACAAGCTCTAACTTAATCGTGTACCCTTGAGATACTCCGACCACCATATTATTTAGCAATGCACGGAATAAACCATGTACAGCCTTATGACGCTTTTGATCTGTTGGACGCTCAACAACAACTTGATTACCTTCAACCTTAACAGTAAGGTCAGCATCAACTGCTTGACAAAGCTCACCTAATTTACCTTTTACCGTAACAACATTATTTGATGAAATATCAACTGTTACGCCAGCAGGTAATTCAATTGGTAGTTTTCCAATCCTTGACATTATAAATCCTCCTTATTAATAAACGTAACACAAAACTTCACCACCAACGCCTTCAACTTTAGCCTCTTTATCTGTCATAACTCCTTTTGAAGTTGATAAAATAGCAATACCAAGACCATTAAGAACACGTGGAATGTTTTCACTATCACAATACTGTCTAAGACCAGGCTTACTAACTCTCTTAAGAGATTTAATTGCTGGAACTCTAGATTCAGGATGATATTTCAAGGCAATTTTAATATTACCTTGATAATTAACTTCATCCTCAAATTTATAATTCAAAATATAACCTTTATCCTTAAGGATCTTAGTTATTTCCTTTTTTATCTTCGAAGCAGGAATATCTACAACACGATGTTTTGCAGCTTGCGCATTGCGAATACGTGTAAGAAAATCTGCTATTGGATCTGTAATTTTACTCATTACTTTAAGTTTACTCTGATTACCAACTTGCTTTTTTAACACCTGGAATTAGACCATTAGATGCCATCTCGCGGAAGTCAATACGAGAAATACCGAATTGACGAATATAACCTTTTGGACGACCGCTCAATTTGCAACGGTTATGCATACGCACCTTCGACGAATTCTTAGGTAGTTTTTGCAAACCGATATAGTCACCTTCTGCTTTAAGCTTAGCTCTTTTTTCAGCATACTTTTCTACAAGTGCTGCTCTTTTTGCCTCACGGGCCTTCATTGATTCTTTTGCCATAACTTTCTACTTTTTAAAAGGTAAACCAAGTTGTTTCAATAAAGCAAAGCCTTCTTCATCAGTTTTCGCAGTAGTAACAAAAGTAATATTCATACCATTAATGCGATTAACTTTGTCAATATTAATCTCTGGGAAAATGATTTGCTCAGGAATACCCAAAGTGTAATTTCCTTGACCATCTAATTTACTAGCAATACCTTTGAAGTCACGTGTACGTGGCAAAGATACGTTAATAAAACGATCTAGAAATTCAAACATTCGCTCTTTACGGAGAGTCACACGCACTCCGATTGGCATTTTTCTTCTCAACTTAAAGTTTGAGATATCTTTCTTAGATAAAGCTTGGACTGCTTTTTGACCTGCAATCATAGTCATCTCTTCAGTAGCAACTTCTATGATTTTTTTGTCAGCAATAGCAGCTCCAACCCCTTGGTTAAGAACTATTTTTTCAATTCTCGGAACCTGCATCACAGATTTATAATTAAATTCCTTCATCATTGCAGGAATAATTTCTTCCGAGTATTTCTTCTTAAGTGTTGGTGTATAAGCCATTACTTAATCTCCTCTCCAGATTTTTTAGAATAACGAACTAATTTACCGCTTTCTCCTAACTTACGACCAACACGAGTACCTTTACCCGTTTTTGGATCTACTAGCATAAGGTTTGAGATGTGAATTGGTGCCTCTTTCTCAACAATTCCACCTTGAGGATTCTCCGCATTAGGCTTCGTATGTTTTTTAATTAAGTTCACACCCTCCACAATTGCTCTTTGCTTTTCACGAATAACCTCTAGAACCTTGCCCTGAGATTTTTTATCGTTTCCAGAAAGAACAACCACAGTGTCTCCTTTTTTAATATGTAATTTTTGCATCATTATTTGATTTATGCATTAAAGTACTTCTGGCGCAAGAGAAATAATCTTCATGTTATTTTCACGAATTTCTCTCGCAACAGGTCCGAAAATACGAGTTCCACGCATTTCTCCAGCATTGTTTAACAATACTACCGCATTATCATCGAAACGAATATAAGAACCATCTTGACGACGAACTTCCTTTTTCGTACGAACAACAATTGCTTTCGAAACAGTACCCTTTTTCATATCACTACTTGCGATTGCACTCTTAACAGTAACAACCACAATATCGCCTACTGATGCATAACGTCTCCTTGTACCGCCTAAAACGCGAATACAAAGAACTTCTTTAGCACCACTATTGTCGGCAACCGAACATCTTGATTCCTGTTGTATCATGATTACTTAGCTCTTTCTATAATTTCAACTAATCTCCAACGTTTGCTCTTACTTAATGGACGAGTCTCCATAATTTTCACAGTATCACCTACGTTGCTTTCTTCTTTCTCATCATGCACGTAAAACTTCGTTGTTTTATTCATGAACTTACCATAGATTGGATGCTTTTCTTTAGTTTTCACTGCAACCACAATAGTCTTGTTCATTTTTGTACTCACAACTTCGCCAATACGCTCTTTTCTTAGATTTCTTGTTTCCATCAATCCCTAAATTATTTGTTTAAAACGCGCTGACGCAATACTGTTTTCAAACGAGCAATGTTTCTTCTTGCTATCACAATTTGCATTGGATTTTCAAGAGGCGATACAGCATGATTCATGTTAAGACGCAATAGCGTGTCTTGTTCAAGAGAGATACGTTCATTAATCTCCTTGTCTGTTAACTCATTAATTTCTGAAATATTCATAATTAGTCTACATTTTCAGATTCAACATAATCACGTCTTACTATAAATTTAGTTCTCACTGGTAACTTCTGAGCTGCTAAACGCAAAGCTTCTTTAGCTGTTTCGAAAGGAACACCTTCTACTTCAATTAAAATTCTACCTGGAGAAACTGGAGCAACAAATGCTTCAGGAGCACCTTTACCTTTACCCATACGAACTTCCGCAGGCTTCTTAGTAATAGGTTTATCTGGGAAAATACGGATCCAAATCTGACCCTGACGTTGCATATAACGAGTAACTGCAATACGGGCAGCCTCAATTTGTCGCCCTGTAATCCAATGCTCATCCAACGTTTTTATACCGAATGTTCCGAAAGCAATCTGGTTTCCGCGTTGAGCCTCACCCTTCATCTTGCCTTTCTGAACTCTTCTAAATTTCGTTCTTTTTGGTTGTAACATCTTTTTCTATTATAAAAGATTTCCAATTATTTTCTACTCTTCTTAAAGCCTTTTCCAGGTCTGCTATTTGCAGGACGTGCTGGAGCTTTTGTGTTTTGACCTACATTAGGAGAAAGATCACGTTTGCCGTAAACCTCACCTTTGCAAATCCAAACTTTCACACCAACTAAACCTGTTTTAGTCAAAGCCTCAGCTAGAGCATAATCAATATCTGCACGAAGTGTATGCAATGGAGTACGACCATCTTTATACATTTCGCCACGTGCCATCTCTGCACCATTCAAACGCCCTGATACCAAAATTTTGATACCTTGAGCACCCATTCTCATGGTAGAAGCGATCGCCATTTTAACTGCACGACGGTAAGCAACCTTACCTTCAATTTGACGCGCAACATTAGTTGCAACGATACGCGCATCTAGTTCAGGTCTTTTAACTTCAAAAATATTAATTTGAACATCTTTATCAGTTATTTTTTTCAACTCTTCTTTTAGTTTATCAACCTCAGAGCCACCTTTACCAATGATAATACCTGGGCGCGATGTATGAACAGTAACAGTTACTAGTTTCAGAGTTCTTTCGATTACAATTCTCGAAATACTTGCTTTTGCTAAACGCACATTCAAATATTTGCGAATCTTTGTATCTTCAACTAATCTATCACCATAATCATTACCACCGAACCAGTTGCTATCCCATCCTCTAATGATTCCTAGACGGTTTGCTATTGGATTAACTTTTTGTCCCATGTATTACTAATTATGCGTTTTCGTTTTCAATATTCTTACTTGCTAAAGAAAGCGTAACATGATTAGAACGCTTGCGAATTCTGTGCGCACGACCCTGCGGTGCAGGACGTAAACGCTTTAACATACGACCAGAATCAACAAATATTTCTTTCACATATAAATTGCTATCTTCTATACGAGATCCCTCGTTTTTAGCTTGCCAGTTTGCTATTGCTGACATTAAGAGCTTTTCAACTCTACTAGAAGCTTCTTTTGAAGAAAACTTCAATACACTAAGAGCCTTATTCACCTCCATGCCTCGTACCATATCGGCAACTAAGCGCATTTTGCGAGGAGAAGTTGGGCAATCACGCAAAACTGCGCGGTATTGTGTCTTCTTTGCCTCTTTTTGTTTGTTTGCTGTATTTTTCTTTCTAGCACCCATCGTAAAATTCTTTAATTAATTACGGATCTTTGGACTTATTTCTTTTTACCTCCGTGACCCCTGAACGTTCTTGTAGGTGCAAATTCGCCAAGCTTGTGGCCTACCATATTCTCAGTAACATAAACTGGAATAAATTTATTCCCATTATGAACTGCGATAGTATGTCCTACAAAGTCAGGAGAAATTACAGAAGCTCTAGCCCAAGTCTTAATAACAGACTTTTTGCCGCTTTCATTTTGCGCTAAAACTTTTCTTTCAAGTTTATAGGCAATATAAGGGCCTTTTTTTAATGATCGACTCATAATCTCCTTTGTTATTTCTTGCGTCTTTCTACTATGTACTTATTAGAAGCTTTCTTCTTAGCTCTAGTTTTGAAACCTTTTGCTAAAATACCGTTTCTAGATCGTGGATGTCCTCCTGATTGACGTCCTTCACCACCACCCATAGGGTGATCTACTGGGTTCATCACAACACCACGAACTCTTGGACGACGGCCCAACCATCTTGAACGTCCGGCTTTACCAGATCTTTCTAAGTTGTGCTCAGTGTTTCCAACAGTACCTACTGTAGCTTTACAAGTAACAAGTACCATTCTAGATTCTCCAGAAGGTAATTTTACGATAGCATACTTTCCTTCTCTTGCTGTCAATTGCGCATAAGTTCCTGCGCTACGTGCCATCACGCCTCCCTGACCAGGACGAAGTTCAATGTTGTGAACCAAAGTACCTAGAGGAATTTCGGCAAGTGGTAGGGAATTTCCAATTTCAGGTGCAATACCAGATCCACTCAATAGCTCTTGACCTACTTCTAGACCATTAGGAGCAAGCATGTATCGTTTTTCTCCATCAGCGTAAACTAATAGAGCGATACGAGCCGAGCGATTTGGATCATACTGAATTGAATCAACACGCGCAGGAATACCATCTTTTTCACGTTTGAAATCGATAACACGGTATCTCTTTTTGTGCCCTCCACCTATGTACCTCATTGTCATTCGACCTTGGTTGTTACGACCACCAGTCTTTTTAGTGGGCTTCAACAATGATTTTTCAGGCGTTGATGCAGTAATCGTATCAAAGGCACCAATAATTTTGTGTCTTTGACCCGGAGTAACTGGATTTAATTTTCTTACTGCCATTTCAAATTATTAAATATTACTATAAAAGTCAATTGCATCACCTGCAACCAGAGTAATAATCGCCTTTTTATAAGACGCCGTTCTTCCGTTAATCATACCTCCTTTTGTGTAACGAGATTTATTTTTCCCGCCACAAACCATAGTATTAACCGAAGCTACACTTACGTTGTACAATGATTCAATTGCTTTTTTAATTTGCTCTTTATCAGCGCTTCTGCGCACTACAAAACCAAAACGATTTAATTTCTCGCCTTGGATTGTCATTTTCTCAGTCACGATGGGTTTAACTAAAACATTCATTTTTAATCCTCCTAAACGTTAAATTGTTCTTCAATCTTACCTACTGCACTTTCAAAAACAACTAAAGTTGATGAATGCATGATGCGATAAGTGTTTAATTCAGAAGAAATTATAACTGAAACACCATCGAGATTTCGAGCTGACAAATATAAGTTTTTATTTTCTTCTGGCAAAACAAAAACGTATTTTTTTCCACTAACTTTCAAGTTGTTACCAATTGCGATAACTTCTTTAGTTCTTGGTGTGTCTAATGTAAAATCTTCTAACACAATGATTTCATTCTCTTGAGCCTTGTAAGTTAAAGCCGATTTACGAGCTAAAGATTTAACTTTTTTATTCAATTTAAAATCATAATTACGTGGACGAGGACCAAAAACACGACCACCACCTCTGAAAAGAGGCGACTTAATACTACCAGCGCGAGCACCACCAGTACCTTTTTGCTTCTTGATCTTTTTCGTACTACCAGAAACTTCAGCACGCTCTTTTGATTTATGCGTTCCTTGACGTTGAGCTGCCATGAACTGCTTCACATCTAAGTAAATTGCATGATCATTAGGCTCAATGCCATAAATCGCCTCATTCAAGATCACAGTCTTCCCTGTCTCTTGACCTGCTTTGTTTAATACTTTAATTTCCATTATTGATAGATAATTACAGTTGAACCTTTAACTCCTGGAATCGAACCTTTAACAATTAATAGATTTGATTCTGGAATAACTTTTAAAATCTCAAGGTTTTGCACCGTATTCTTTTTTCCTCCAGTACGTCCAGCCATACGAAGTCCTTTAAACACACGTGCAGGATAAGATGCAGCTCCAATAGAACCTGGCGCACGCAAACGGTTATGTTGACCATGAGTTGCATCACCAACACCACCAAAACCATGACGTTTTACCACACCTTGAAAACCTTTACCTTTCGACGTTCCTGTAATATCAACCCATCCTGTTGGATTAAGAGTATCAACAGTAATCGTGTCGCCGAGTGTATACTCGCCGTCGAAGTTACGAAACTCAACAACCTCACGCTGTGGAGCAACTTTAGCTTTTGCAAAATGCCCTAACTCCGGCTTAGTAGCCGATTTTTCGCGCTTTTCACCAAATCCTAATTGCAACGCATTGTAGCCATCAGTTTCCACAGTCTTAACTTGTGTAACTACACAAGGACCTGCTTCAATCACAGTGCATGGTACATTTTTACCCTCAACACTGAATACGGAAGTCATTCCGATTTTTTTTCCGATTAATCCTAGCATTTTAATTTCTTTTGCTAATTATCAAACTTTAATTTCTACTTCAACACCACTTGGAAGCTCAAGCTTCATAAGGGCATCAATTGTTTTTGCTGTCGAGCTGTAAATGTCGATCAAACGCTTGTATGACGACAACTGAAATTGCTCACGTGATTTCTTGTTCACGAAAGTTGAACGCAAAACAGTGTAAACTCTCTTGTGAGTTGGGAGCGGGATTGGCCCGCTCACAACTGCACCTGTAGTTTTTACTGTCTTCACGATCTTTTCAGCCGATTTATCAACCAAGTTATGATCATACGACTTCAGCTTAATTCTGATCTTTTGACTCATAAAAGAATAATATAATATTACAATAATTCTGTTTTACCATTTAACTCTGTCAATACCTCAATTGCTAAGTTGCGAGGTACTTCCTCATAATGCGAGAATGTCATTGACGAAACTGCACGACCTGAAGATAAAGTTCTAAGAGCTGTTACGTATCCGAATGTTTCTGCCAAAGGCACATTAGCATAAATTACTCTTGCTCCACCTTTTTCATCCATTCCTGAAACATTACCACGACGACGGTTCAAGTCACCGATGATATCTCCCATATATTCCTCTGGAGTTGTGATTTCGAATTTCATAATAGGCTCCAATAAGCGAGGAGAAGCTTTACTACATGCACTTCTAAAAGCTTGACGAGCACAAATTTCGAAAGACAATTGATCAGAGTCAACATTATGGAACGAACCATCGAATAACTCAACTTTCAAACTGTCAATTGGGAAACCTGCAAGAGGACCATTAACCATTGCATCTCTAAATCCTTTTTCAACTGGAGGGATGAACTCACGAGGAATACGTCCACCAGTAATCGAATTCACAAATTCTAAGCCAACTTTACCTTCATCAGCAGGCATAACGCGAACTTGAATATCAGCAAATTTACCGCGACCACCAGTTTGTTTTTTATAAGTCTCACGCAATTCAACCATAGAACCAATTGCTTCTTTGTAAGAAACCTGAGGTTTACCTTGATTACACTCAACTTTAAATTCGCGACGCAAACGGTCGACAATAATCTCAAGGTGAAGCTCACCCATACCACGAATTACAGTTTGACCTGTTTCTTCGTCAGTATTCACTTGGAAAGTTGGATCTTCTTCTGCCAATTTAGCCAAACCAATACCTAATTTATCGATATCTTTCTGTGTTTTTGGCTCAATTGCAATACCAATAACTGGCTCAGGGAAATCCATTGATTCCAATGCAACAGGATGATCTAAATCAGAAAGTGTATCTCCAGTGCGGATATCTTTAAATCCAACAGCTGCACAAATATCTCCAGCTTCAACAATATCGCGAGGATTTTGTTTGTTAGAGTGCATTTGGAACAAACGAGAAATACGTTCTTTCTTCAAAGTACGTGAATTAAATACTGTATCGCCCGCATTAATCACACCCGAATAAACACGAATAAAGCACAAACGACCAACAAATGGGTCAGTTGCAATTTTAAATGCCAAGGCAGCCAAAGGCTCATCAACACTTGGTTTACGAGTTGTTGGCTCATCAGTTTTTAAGTCAATCGCATCGATCGATGGAACATCAGTTGGAGCAGGTAAGAATTCACAAACTGCATCTAACAAACGTTGAACACCTTTATTTTTGAACGACGAACCACACATCATAGGGATAATAACTCCTTCGATTGTTGCTTTGCGAATTACTGGAATTAATTGATCTTCAGTGATTGAATTTGGATCTTCGAAGAAACGCTCCATCAAAGTTTCATCCATCACAGCAACTTCTTCAACCAATTTCGCGCGATATTCTTGAGCAATTTCAACCAAATCGGCAGGGATTTCGATCTCATCGAATGTCATACCATGTGTTTCATCATGCCACACGATACCTTTCATTCTCAATAAGTCAACCACACCTTTAAAGGTTTCTTCTGCACCAATAGGAATTTGCAAAGGTACTGGGTTCGCTCCTAATTTTGTTCTAACTTGAGAAACAACATCAAAGAAATTAGCTCCTGAACGGTCCATTTTGTTAACAAATGCCATACGAGGAACGCCATACTTTTCAGCTTGACGCCAAACAGTTTCTGATTGCGCTTCAACACCACCTACAGCACAGAATAACGCTACAGTACCATCAAGAATACGCAATGAACGCTCTACCTCTACGGTAAAGTCAACGTGTCCAGGAGTATCAATCAGGTTGATTTGGAATTTCTCATCACGATAATTCCAAAATGTAGTTGTAGCAGCCGAAGTGATCGTAATACCACGCTCTTGCTCCTGTGCCATCCAGTCCATTGTAGCAGCACCATCATGCACTTCACCGATACGGTGAGACAAACCAGTGTAGTACAAAATACGTTCTGACGTTGTTGTTTTTCCAGCATCAATGTGAGCCATGATGCCAATATTTCTTACTTTACTAAGGTCTCTAGCCATGTTTTATACTTTTATTAAAATCTAAAATGTGCAAAAGCACGGTTAGCCTCAGCCATACGGTGAGTCTCTTCTTTTCTCTTATATGCACCACCTTCTTCGTTGTAAGCAGCCTGAATCTCAGCAGCTAGTTTGTCAGCCATTGACTTACCCGAACGCTTACGTGCATAGATAATTAAGTTTTTGATCGATATTGAAGTTTTACGTTCTGGACGAATCTCCATTGGAACTTGGAAAGTAGCACCACCCACACGACGAGATTTAACCTCAACTGCAGGAGTAATGTTCTCCAAAGCTTTTTTCCATATATCAAGAGGAGCAACCTCTTCATTTTTCATGCGATTTGCGATGATTTCAATAGCATCATAGAAAATGCTATAAGCTGTAGATTTCTTACCATCATACATTAAATCATTCACGAAACGTGTTACCAACACGTCATTAAATTTTGGATCTGGAAGCGTAATTCGCTTCTTTGGTTTTGCTTTTCTCACTTCTAAATAATTTTAGTGTTATCCGAATTGGTTGTGACTAAAATTGAGCTTCAGTTCGGCTATATATAATAGCCTCATTTACTCAACCAAACCACTAAAAACTAAATCACTCTAAACTGTTTGGCTATTTTTTAGCTGCCTTTGGTCGTTTAGCACCATACTTAGAACGACGTTGTGTTCTGTTTGCAACACCAGCGGTGTCTAGAGCACCACGAATAAGGTGATAACGAACCCCTGGTAAATCTTTCACACGACCACCACGAACTAGTACAATACTGTGTTCTTGTAGGTTGTGACCTTCACCTGGAATGTAAGCATTCACTTCTTTTCCGTTTGTCAATCGAACACGAGCAACTTTTCGCATTGCTGAGTTCGGTTTTTTAGGAGTTGTAGTGTACACACGCACACATACGCCTCTCCTTTGTGGACATGAATCTAAAGCTGGAGATTTACTTTTTTCCACTTTAGATTGTCTACCTTTTCTTACTAACTGCTGAATAGTAGGCATACAACTTAAATAATTTATAATTAAAACTGTCAATTTTCTATATCATAAAGCTTTATACATCAATTGAATAATGCTTAAAACTTACCCTTAGGCACCTTAAAACAGTCCATTCGGGATTGCAAAGATACAAATAAAATATTAATATTCATACTAACCTAAAGAAAAATACTTAGTTGAACTTTTATTTAACTTTCAGAATTACAATAAAAACATTTTTCGCAATCAATATCGATTTTCGTTGGTTGATTGTTTTTAAAACTTAATTCAATTTAACTGGACGAAATAAAACGCTAGTCTAACTTTACTCCTATGAAAAAAATAAAAACATAAAAGACGATCGATTTATATGCGACTAGCCTTTATCGCATTCATATACTTTCAAGCAATTTTTACACTTTTTAGCAAATTATTTTTAAATTGTTTTTAAATTATTTTCTAAGTCATTAAAATACTGCAAATACGCTGTGCTATTTAGAATGGTTAAGAGTTATTTTAGAGATTTTTCGGCTTAAATTGTATCTTTTAATACATAAAACATTTTAGTTTTTGCAATATAGGAGTCCTATATGGTCTTTTATAAGTTTAGTTTTTACAATATAGGAGTCCTATATGGTCTTTTATAAAATGTTTTTTTACTATATAGGAGTCTTATATGGTCTTTTATAAGTTTAGTTTTTAACATATGTAAACAATATTGTCTTTTATAAAATGTTTTTTTGCCATATAGGAGTCCTATATTGTCTTTTATAAAATGTTTTTTTGTCATATAGGACTCCTATATGGTCTTTTATAAAATGTTTTTTGTAATATATGTGACGCAGATCATGCGTTGCTACAGATTTTTTTGCCAAATAGGAGACGTATATCATGCGTTGCTACAGATTTTATAACAATATAGGAGACGCATATGGTCTTTTATAAATTTATTTTTTCCATAAAGGAGTGTCATATCATGCGTCGCTACAGATTTGCGACCATGAAATAATTCCGCATGGCAATCGGAAAACAGCGGATAGCCGTAACGTAGCGACGCATTGGATGCGTCGCTACAGCGCGATTGGGAATAAAGCTCTAATTTTTAAGGTACTAAGCAGCATTTTAGCAACGATTTTTGGTCATTTAAAGCTCAATTATTCTTTATCGGATTAAAAATGCGCTGATTTAATTCTGTCAAGGATTTTGATAGAAAATAAAAATATGTAGGTCACAGCTGCAAGCCAAATAATCACAAAAGCCAAAACAGAGTGGAAAAGTGAAGTTGTGAGTGTGAAAGTTGAGCTAGCTCATTTGTGGCGTAGCTTCGAATCGTTTGAATGTGCGCAGCTGGGTGAGCGATTGCAACGGAAATCCTTTTGCTGAGGAACGAAGCAAAAGATTGCAGTGGAAAGCGCGACGGCATGGCGTGAGCTTGTGCGATGGAATGCCGGCACCCCACCCCAAAAAATAGTAGAAATTTGAGGAAAATGTGTGAATAGAGTTTCAAGAAAATCAGTGACCTTTTAAGCGCATTTGATTTGGTGTTTGGGGAGATATCAGGGGGGAAGAGTTTGCCTATTGGTGTGCTATTCTCGCTTTGCAATTCCGTAGCAAATAATTCTCAAGATATTATCTACCCCTTGTTCTAGATTAACATCACCGTAATTTCCGGCGCTTAGAGGAACTTCTAGCCCTTTTATTGCTGTAGTAATTCCGGTTGCAATGAGATTTAAATCGCGACTTACATCAAAAACGCCTTTACGAACTCCTTCAATTAGAATGCGTTTTATCATTCTTATTTCTTCTTGATTATATTTAACCATGAGGTATTCAACAAAACCAATTGCCAATACGTCATTTTCTAGGGCGTGGTAAAAGTTAGCCAAATTCCGATATGTTTTCAACTTTGTAAGAATATATTCACGAAGCTTTTCAATTGGATCTATATTTCTAATCACTACTTGTTCAAGCGATCTGCTAAGCACCTCTGCTTCTTTTAAAACAACAGCTTGAAACAATTCCTCCTTACTTTTAAAGTAGTAATATAAAGAACTTTTCCCTTTTCTTACCGCATGAGCAATATCGTCAAGAGTTGTCTTCTTATAACCGTATTTGCTAAAAATTTCTCGTGCAGTCCTAAGGATGAGTTCTCTGTTGGCATCCTTTTTCTTAGGGTCTATAGCCTCAAAATGATTATCCATAATCTTACTTTAAACAGGTATTAAAAATTTTAAAACTATTTTTTTTACTTGGCAGCGTTTCTTTTTGATGAAATTAACTGTCGATGTAATTAAACTTTTGCAGCTGTGTCGACTAATTACAGTGGAATGAGTTATATGCAAAGTTCAGCTCGTGATAGTTTTATTGCTCAAAGTTAGTGTTTTTTTTTAAAATTTCCAAAAAAGGTCGGTAGCTATTTGAGGCTTGAGTATTTGGTTTGCAAAAAAAAAGAGCATCTGCAATAATGCAAATGCTCTTTAAAGTTTATGAAGAAAATCTAAGCTTCTCCTAATGAACCGCCAAAATTAATTGGGGGTATAGAGCTAGGAGATGGAGTTAAATTTGGCAATTTAATTGTACCTAATTGTTGCTCATATTTTCTAATATTTTCCTCTAAAGCATGTAACAAACGCTTGGCATGCTCGGGAGTTAAAATAATTCTTGACTTTACTTCTGCATCGGGCAGACCGGGCATTACCCGAATAAAATCGAGAATAAACTCGGAGCTTGAATGCGTTATTAAAGCTAAGTTTGAATATGTACCTTGAGCTTTCTCAGGACTTAATTTGATATTCAACTTGTTCTTATTATTTTCATCTTTCATTATCTAGTATTCTGAATGATTATTAGCTTCTGCTATACTGTCATACTCTTCGCGTCCGCCAACAACAAGGTTTTTGTATTCCTTCAAACCAGTACCTGCTGGAATTAAGTGACCACAAATTACGTTTTCTTTCAAGCCGTCGAGTGTATCCTCTTTTCCTTTAATTGCAGCCTCATTCAAGACTTTTGTAGTTTCTTGGAATGATGCGGCAGAAAGCCAACTTCTTGTTTGAAGAGCGGCACGAGTAATACCTTGAAGAATTTGACTTGATGTTGCAGGAATAGCTTCGCGAGCTTGAATTTGTTTCTTGTCATGACGCTTCAATAGTGAATTTTCATCTCTCAACTTGCGTACAGAAATAATCATACCTGGACGAAGAGATGATTCTCCCGCATCAACGATAACCATTTTGTCGAAAATTTCGTCATTTTCTTTGAAGAACTCCAATTTATCAACAACTTCTTTCTCCAAGAAACTCGTATCACCGGCATCAATGATTTCTACTTTACGCATCATCTGACGGATGATTACTTCAAAATGTTTATCATTAATTTTCACACCTTGCATGCGATAAACGCCTTGAACCTCATTCAAAATATATTCTTGAACGGCTGTAGGCCCTTTAACTGCGAGGATGTCTGAAGGCGTGATTGCTCCATCAGACAATGAAGTTCCCGCTTTGATGTAGTCATTTTCTTGAACTAATATTTGTTTAGATAATGGTACCATATATTTCTTAACATCACCAAGTCGCGATGTAACCATGATTTCACGATTACCACGTTTAATTCCGCCGAATGAAATTTCGCCATCAATTTCTGAAACAACCGCAGGGTTCGAAGGATTACGAGCCTCGAATAATTCTGTCACACGTGGAAGACCACCGGTGATATCACCAGCTTTTCCACTTGCTCTAGGAATCTTAGCCAAAACCGCACCCGTTCCAACTTTAGCATTTTCATCAACTGAAATGTGACCACCAACTGGCAAGTTAAATGTACGCAAGACATCACCTGAATCGCTCACAATTAATAATGCAGGGTTTTTCGTTTTATCACGTGTTTCAATAATCACTTTCTCTTTGAAACCAGTTTGTTCATCGGTTTCAGAACGATAAGTAACACCTTCAATCATATTATCAAAAGCAATCTTACCTGCGAAATCAGAGACGATAACACCGTTATAAGGGTCCCATTCACAAATTTTCTGACCTTTCGAAACTTCAGCTCCATTGTCAATAAACAATTTTGATCCATAAGGCAATGTATGCGTTGATAAGGTAATACGCGTTGATTTATCAACGATGCGCAACTCTGCCAAACGACCAGTGATAACATAAATTTTATTACCATGTTCGTCAACAGAATCAACTGTATGTAGCTCTTCAATCTCGGCAATACCATCATAATGCGATTCTACAGTCGATTGAGATGAAATGTTACCCGCAATACCCCCTACGTGGAAAGTTCGAAGAGTTAACTGTGTACCTGGTTCACCAATTGATTGTGCAGCGATAACACCAACAGCCTCACCTCTTCGAGAAATATTTGCTGTTGCAAGATTTCGACCATAACACTTGCTACACACACCTTGTGGAGATTCGCAAGTTAACACCGAACGAATTTCAACCATCTCGATTGGAGAATCTTCAATAGCTTGTGCGATATCTTCAGTGATTATCTCTCCCGATTTCACAAGCACTGTTGCGGTCAATGGATTAATCACATCGTGTACTGATGTTCTACCAACAATACGCTCAAACAACGACGATACAATTTCCTCGTTATTTTTCACAGCAGTTGCCTCAATTCCTCTCAGAGTACCACAGTCATCACCAGTAATAATTACATCTTGAGCAACGTCAACTAAACGACGAGTAAGGTAACCTGCATCGGCTGTTTTCAATGCTGTATCGGCAAGACCCTTACGAGCACCGTGAGTAGAAATGAAGTACTCCAATACCGAAAGACCTTCCTTGAAGTTCGCCAAAATTGGGTTTTCAATAATTTGCGCTCCAGTAGAACCTGATTTCTGAGGTTTCGCCATCAATCCACGCATACCGCATAACTGACGAATCTGTTCTTTCGAACCACGAGCTCCAGAATCAAGCATCATGTATACAGAGTTGAAACCTTGACGATCGCTACTCAATGTATCCATAACCACTTTAGTCAGTTTCGCATTGGCATGAGTCCAGATATCAATAACTTGATTATAACGTTCATTGTTAGTAATGAATCCCATGTTATAGTTGTTCATCACCTCTTCCACTTCAGCATAACCTTGGTCTACAATCTCTTTTTTATCGACAGGAATAACCACATCACTCAAGTTAAACGATAACCCTCCATGATAAGCCATACCATATCCCATATCTTTAATATCATCCAAGAATTTAACTGTTGCAGCATTTCCTGTCTTCTTAAAGATATCAGAGATGATGTTACGCAAAGATTTCTTTGTTAATAATTCATTAATGTAACCTGCCTTGTTAGGTACAACTTGGTTAAATAAAATTCTACCAACAGTAGTTTCAATGATGTGTTCGAAAGCTTCGCCATTATCATCACAATCTTGAATCTTAACTTTCACAATTGCATGCAATTCCACCTTAGCTTCATTATACGCAATAATTACCTCTTCAGGAGAATAGAAAATCATTCCTTCACCTTTAGCACCTGCGCGCTCTTTGGTCATGTAATATAGACCAAGAACCATGTCCTGAGAAGGGACAGTAATAGGAGCGCCATTGGCAGGGTTAAGCAAGTTTTGCGATGCCAACATTAATAATTGTGCCTCTAGAATAGCCGCATTGCCTAAGGGTAAGTGAACCGCCATTTGGTCACCATCAAAGTCAGCGTTAAAACCTGTACAAACTAGAGGGTGCAAACGAATAGCCTTACCCTCAATCAACACAGGTTGGAAAGCTTGAATTGACAAACGGTGAAGAGTCGGTGCCCTGTTCAACATCACAGGATGTCCTTTTAGCACATTCTCTAAAATATCCCAAACAACTGGGTCTTTTCTATCAACAATTTTCTTTGCCGATTTTACCGTTTTAACAATACCACGCTCAATAAGCTTGCGAATGATAAATGGTTTATATAATTCCGCAGCCATGTTTTTAGGCAAACCACACTCATGAAGTTTCAAAGTTGGACCAACAACAATAACTGAACGTGCAGAATAATCAACACGCTTACCAAGCAAGTTCTGGCGGAACCGCCCTTGTTTACCTTTCAAGCTATCCGACAAAGATTTTAGCGCTCTGTTGTTTTCTGTTTTAACTGCATTCGACTTGCGCGAATTATCGAACAAAGAATCTACAGCTTCTTGAAGCATACGTTTCTCATTACGCAAAATAACTTCAGGAGCTTTAATCTCAATTAATCGTTTCAAACGATTGTTTCTAATAATCACTCGTCGGTATAAATCATTCAAGTCAGAAGTAGCAAATCTACCTCCATCTAATGGCACTAACGGACGCAAATCGGGAGGAATAACTGGCACAACTTTCACCACCATCCACTCTGGTTTATTTGTTTCCTTGCTAGCACGGAAAGACTCAACAACATTCAAGCGCTTTAATGCCTCATTTTTACGTTGCTGTGAAGATTCAGTATTAGCTTTATGTCGTAAACTATATGACAATTCATCTAGCTGAACACGTTCTAACAATACATGAAGAGCTTCAGCTCCCATCATTGCAATAAATTTATTTGGGTCGTTATCATCTAAATATTGGTTTTCCATAGGAAGAGAATCTATAATATCTAGATATTCATCTTCAGTAAGGAAATCCAGTTCATTCACGCCATCAGCCGCTTTAACACCTGGCTGAATAACCACGTAACGCTCATAATAAATAATGGTGTCCAATTTTTTTGTTGGCAAACCTAGAAGATAGCCAATCTTATTGGGCAACGATTTGAAATACCAAATGTGAGCCACAGGAACAACCAAAGAAATATGTCCCATTCGCTCACGGCGCACTTTCTTTTCTGTTACTTCAACACCACATCGATCACAAACGATACCTTTATAACGGATACGTTTATATTTTCCACAATGGCATTCGTAATCCTTTGTAGGACCAAAAATGCGCTCGCAAAATAAACCATCACGCTCTGGTTTGTAAGTTCTGTAATTGATAGTTTCAGGTTTCAAAACCTCACCATAAGAACGTTCTAAAATTTCTTCTGGCGAAGCTAAACTGATTGCTATCTTCGAGAAATTACTTTTTACTTTATTATCTTTTCTAAAAGCCATATTTATGTCTTTATTGTCAAAAATTATCTTTAGAAACTCTTAGTCCATTGAAACACTCAAACCTAAACCACGAAGCTCATGTAGTAATACATTCAACGATTCTGGTATTCCTGGCTGTGGCATTGCTTCACCTTTCACTATCGATTCATATGCTTTCGCTCGACCAATAACATCATCTGATTTTACAGTCAAAATCTCTTGCAAAATATGCGATGCTCCAAAGGCTTCTAATGCCCAAACCTCCATCTCACCAAAACGTTGACCACCAAATTGAGCCTTACCTCCAAGAGGTTGTTGAGTAATCAATGAATACGGTCCAATCGAACGAGCATGCATTTTATCTTCAACCATGTGACCAAGTTTAAGCATATAAATCACACCCACCGTTGCAGGCTGATCAAATGGCAAACCAGTTTCTCCATCACGCAAATAAGTTTTACCAAAGGCTGGAACTCCTGCTTTGTCGGTATAAGCTGTAACCTCTTCTAATGATGCTCCATCGAAAATAGGTGTTGCAAATTTCAAACCAAGTTCTTTTCCTGCCCAACCCAAAACAGTTTCGTAAATCTGTCCAAGGTTCATACGCGAAGGCACACCCAATGGGTTCAATACAATGTCAACTGGCGTTCCATCTTCCAAGAATGGCATATCTTCATCACGAACAATACGAGAAACGATCCCTTTATTACCGTGACGACCAGCCATTTTATCTCCAATAGAAAGTTTACGTTTTTTTGCAACATAAATCTTCGCCATTTCCAAAATACCAGCAGGTAATTCATCACCAATAGTTACGTTAAAACGCTTACGACGAGCCACTGCATCATATTCTTTATACTTCTGAATATAATTCAAAACTAATTTATAAATCAGTCCGTTCTTATGCTCGTCGGTTGTCCATGATGCAGGATTTACCGATTTAAAATCAACTTCTTGAAGTTGTTTCTTCGTGAATTTAACTCCTTTAGGAATAATCTCACCTCCGTAATAATCTTCAACTCCTTGACTTGTTTTTCCATCTAACAAATAGAACAACTTATCTTCAAGCACAGTTCTTAATGATGCCTCTTGTCTTAACAACTCCTCATCAATTTGAGAAAGTAAAGTTTTCGACTCGCTAGTACTCTTACGATCTTTAGTTACTCTAGCAAAAAGCTTCTTATCAATTACAATACCATTCAATGAAGGTGTAGCTTTCAATGATGCATCTTTCACATCACCCGCTTTATCACCAAAAATAGCACGTAATAATTTTTCCTCTGGCGAAGGATCTGATTCTCCTTTAGGTGTAATCTTACCAATCAAAATATCTCCTGGTTGAACTACTGCACCAATGCGAATCAATCCATTTTCATCTAAATTACGAGTTGCGTCTTCGCTCACATTCGGAATATCCGAAGTAAACTCTTCAACACCACGCTTCGTATCGCGTACTTCTAAAGAATACTCATCAACATGAATTGACGTGAAGATATCTTCACGCACAATGCGCTCAGATATTACAATCGCATCCTCATAGTTATATCCTTGCCAAGGCATAAACGCCACTTTCAAGTTGCGACCTAAAGCCAACTCTCCGCCTTCAGTTGCATAACCTTCAGTTAAAACTTGACCTTTTACCACGCGCTGACCTTTTTCAACAATTGGCTTCTGATCGATTACTGTTCCTTGGTTTGTTTTTTGATATTTTGAAAGTTTATATGACACAGAGTCGTCTTCAAAGCTAACATACTTTTCATCCTCTGTCATATCATATTTTACAGTGATTTTGTTTGCATCAACATAACTTATCACGCCATCGCCTTCCGCATGAACCATCACACGTGAATCATAGGCTGCACTTTGCTCTAAACCTGTTCCAACAATCGGAGCTTCTGGTCGAAGCAATGGCACAGCCTGGCGCATCATGTTCGATCCCATCAAAGCACGGTTCGCATCATCGTGTTCCAAGAAACTAATCAATGAAGCCGCAACCGAGGCAATCTGGTTTGGAGCAACATCCATTAACTGCACATCCTCTTTCTCAACCAAAGGATAATCGCCCTCCAAACGAGCTTTCACACGTTGGTTAATAAAATTACCCTTATCATCTAAAGGTGCATTTGCTTGAGCAATAATTTTTCCTTCTTCCTCCTCAGCAGTTAAATAAACAACGCCTTCATTAGATAAATCAACTTTACCATTCTCAACCTTACGATATGGTGTAGAAATAAAGCCTAAATCAGTAACTTTAGCAAACACACACAACGAAGAAATCAAACCAATGTTTGGTCCTTCAGGAGTTTCAATCGGACAAAGACGGCCATAATGCGTATAGTGAACGTCGCGAACCTCGAAACCAGCACGCTCACGTGAAAGTCCACCAGGTCCTAAAGCCGACATACGACGCTTGTTTGTCATCTCTGCCAATGGATTAGTTTGATCCATGAACTGAGATAATGCATTTGTACCAAAGAATGAATTAATCACTGAAGATAAAGTCTTCGAATTAATCAAATCAATCGGCGTGAACACCTCGTTATCGCGCACATTCATGCGCTCTCTAATCGTGCGAGCCATACGAGCCAAACCAATTCCGAACTGATTAAACATTTGCTCGCCAACAGTTCTCACACGACGGTTACTCAAGTGGTCAATATCATCAACATCGGTTTTCGAGTTAATTAACTGAATCAAATATTTAATGATTTCAATAATATCCTCTTTAGTAAGTACTGTCATATCAATATCAATATTCAGCTCTAGCTTCTTATTAATACGATAACGACCCACCTCACCTAAATCATAACGCTTATCAGAGAAAAATAAATTATTAATTACCTCTCTCGCTGTAGCCTCATCGGGCGGTTCCGCATTTCTCAACTGACGATAAATATACATTACCGCTTCCTTCTCAGAATTACAAGGATCCTTTTGAAGTGTATTATATATAATAGCATAATCTTGGAGGTTCTGGTCCTCTTTATGAAGAAGAATTGTTTTAACCCCTGATTCCAAGATCTCATCAATATGTTCTAATTCAATGATAGTTTCGCGATCAACAAGCACTTCATTACGCTCAATCGATACCACTTCACCTGTATCCTCATCAACGAAATCTTCAACCCATGATTTAAGCACACGAGCAGCAAGTTTACGACCAACTATTTTTTTAATTCCAGCTTTATTAACCTTCACCTCATCAGCTAAGTCGAATATCTCTAGAATATCCTTATCTGCCTCAAACCCAATTGCACGAAGCAAAGTAGTTACAGGCAACTTTTTCTTACGATCAATGTAAGCATACATCACACTGTTAATGTCAGTTGCAAACTCAATCCAAGAACCTCTAAACGGAATAATACGTGCTGAATACAACTTCGTACCATTCGTATGCATACTTTGACCAAAGAATACACCTGGAGAACGATGCAACTGAGAAACAATTACACGTTCAGCACCATTTATAATGAAAGTACCTCTATCGGTCATATTAGGCACCGTACCAAGATACACATCTTGAATAACCATATCAAAATCCTCATGCTCAGGATCTGTGCAATATAGTTTAAGCTTAACCTTAATAGGCACGCTATATGTCAAGCCCTGCTCTAGACATTCATCAACAGAGTAACGAGCTGGATCAACTTCATAATCAATATACTCTAGGACGAAGTTATTCCTAGTATCTGTAATAGGGAAGTTTTCAACAAACACCTTATGCAATCCCTCTAGCTTTCTTTCATCAGGAGTAGTAGCCAATTGAAAGAACTCACGGAACGATTTCAATTGGATCTCCAAAAAGTCGGGATAATCAAAAACCGTTATGGTTGATGAAAAACTAACCCTCTTATTTTCAATATTAAACGACAAGAATGTACAAGTTAATTGTACACGAAATACCTAATACGCAAAAAGGCTTAGAACCCCCAACGAGGGGTCTAAAACATCAAGAGCTTTTGCAAAGCCAGTAAATTATTTTACTTCAACTTCAGCTCCTGCTTCAGTTAATTGAGTTTTCAAAGCTTCAGCTTCATCTTTAGAAACTTTCTCTTTGATTGTTTTAGGAGCACCATCTACGATGTCTTTAGCCTCTTTAAGACCTAAACCAGTCAATTCTTTTACTAGTTTTACAACACCAAGTTTAGAACCTCCTG
>JBKEAC010000094.1:0-2417 GCA_047971925.1 Mangrovibacterium sp. | reverse complement strand
TTTCCCATAGGAAAATGTTCTGTAAGATAATTATATAATTTATCAGGTTCTGGAGGTTGATTAAATGTTTTAAAATGACTGTGCTCTGTTAGAATAGTTACAGACCAACTTCTCAAGTGGACATCAATTCCTACATAAATGTTTTCTCCTTTAAAATTAAGTTCCTTTCTTTGTTGTGGCATAAGTCAAAGTATTTATTTGTTTGTATATTCAACTTCAAATATAACACTCTTGGCTTATGCCTTTTTATTTTAATTACAAACATAGGAACTTTCTCTCGCTGCATGGATGGTAGATTTAACGGCGTGGGAATCGGAGTAGGGTTCTCTCGTCGAGCTTGATTTTTGCTCGCATGAATGGCGAAGATGGCATCTTCATCAGATAAGAGCTCTTGTTGTTTTTTTTCGTTCTTCATCGTCCTTTATAATTGGGTGATTTGAGTGATCTCTTGAATTAGCTCTTCCATATTACTGCCTCGCAATAGCTGCCTATCAGGTGGAAACAAGGTGCTTCTGAAGACGCCTCTACCTTGAAACTCTTGTTCCTTTCGGAAGCGTTTACTGTCGGGAATGCGAGTCTGCATGATGGGTAATCCTAGCTTGGCAATCACGTCTTCATAGATAGCATAGAGTTCTGTTTTCTCTCGTCCGTCCACCCTGTTCCAAAATGGGTATATGCCTTTGATTTTTGATTTTCCCGTACTAATCAAACCATTTTGAAGCAAGATGATCTGTTGTAGCGTGCTTTCCAACTCTACCCGGTCGGCACTGATGGGAACAAACAAATAGTCCATCTCCGAAAGAGTCTTAATAACTTCCGTGTTGTTCATCGTGCCTGGCAAATCATAGAAGATGTAATCAAGTGAATATTCTGCCATGAGCTCATTTCCATCGGAAATGGCATCTTCAGGTCTGCTCTCCATAACCGGATAGCCCTTTTTCCCGAGCTGGATGAACTGCTGTTTTGCCTTCTGCTTCAGCAGTTCATCGCTCATCACTTGTTTCAAATCTCGGTTGCGCATCTCTGCAATGGAGTTCTGTGGATAATCGGCATCGACGATGGCAACATTTCTGTTGTGCAGATAATGTAAATAACTTGCCGCAAGAACCGTGAAGGTGCTTTTGCCTGCACCACCTTTTTGCGTGGTGAAGGATAACTTAATGGCTTGTTTCATAAACTACTTCTTTAAGTGTATTTGTAATTGGATAATTGGATAATTACTTTGTTCTTGTATTAATGGGTTCATTGATTGCTTTGTAAAGTCATCGTTTTATGAACTATTTAAGGAATGAGTTCTTGTTTTCATTCGTTAGTTGATTAGTTCATCATTTCCTGAATTGCTTAAAGAATGAGTATACCAACTTATGCTTTAATTAGTCTGCTGATAAATCAATCAGCTATTTAGCTAGCTGAAAGCTTCTTTAGTTGATTATTTGATTGACTGCTTAATCAATTAAGCGATGAAGCAATTAATTAGTTGATATATGACTTCATGATTTAATTGATTTATTCATTGACTGCACAAATAAAACCACATAATTCCACCCCATCGACAGCTTTTCAATTCGCTGGAACTCATTGGCACTACTCGGCATAAGCTGGCGTTGCTAGCGATGCTCCACATCCCAATTCTTTGTGCTATTTTTGTGATGAAGGCTATCTGAACGGCGTTCATCCATTTTAGCGGCGTGCGTGCAAAATTGCGCCCGACTTAAAGCAATTTTATTTTCATTTCGGAAAATGGCAAGCTGTGTCTTTTGCTGCAAAATTTAAAATTGCTGCAAAAAAACGCTTGCCCTTTCGGGGAAGCAACCATAACTCCGAAGTCGCATGGTTAAGGAACCGATTTGTGTTTTAAAAATCGATTTTAATGGTGGAATGACACGTTTTATGAACCTATTAAATGCCATTTAAAGATGAAAAGCAGAGACAAATCAAATCGCACTTACCGCTATTCGGTAAACTTTACGCCTGAAGAAAATGCTAGATTTCTGACAATGTTTGAGAAATCAGGAGTCTATTCTAACCCACATTGCACCTCAATCTCTATAACTTCCTAATAACTACCTCACTCATTTTTTTGATTTTCTTTTCTGTGCACTACAGATTTTTTCTTGGTGAAAGGAGCTTGTTTGTAGCCTAAAGCATCGTAGATACGCTTAACATCAGTTGTTGGTACCGAGCATTTACGGACACTGATGATTTCTCCTTTATCGTTCTTCATCGTAGTGGTTACACACTTTTGTGTGTTCATCTTTCGCTTTACCTCCAACCACGAATCTCGGATGTTCTGATTCTTCAGCTTGTAGCGAATGGTGTTGACTAACCAATAGGATAGCAATCCCAACTGCAAGTGCGTCTGTGTTGCTTCGTCTGACTTGTGGTAGATTGGACGCAAATCAAGGTCGGTCTTCAGA
>JBKEAC010000093.1:0-13765 GCA_047971925.1 Mangrovibacterium sp. | reverse complement strand
TTTCATGAGGTTCGTTAAGCAAACTTATTAGTCCATTTTCATTTTGAAATGGTGTTTTAAGCAAACTTATTAGTTCATATTTTTTTTGAAATGGTGCTTTAAGCACGCTTAATTAGCTACGTTTTTCCCCATGAGCTAAGTTAAGCTTCAAGTTATAATGTAATAAGAAGTCTTTTAGCTATGAATTTTGTTCGGTATAAGCCTAATGATAAGCTATCGGATTAAAAATGCGCTGATTTATTTCTTCCAAGGGGTTAAGCAAGTATAATTGTGATGATTTACGTTGTTGTTGTTTTGCCATCAAACGACAAACAAAGTCATGTTGTCAGCATTTATTGCTGATTAATTTGGTCGGTTGAACTATATCTGAGCTTGTGTTGTGCGCAGCCGGGTGAGCGATTGCAGCGGAAATCCTTTTAAGGGGGCTTTGGTTCTCGCCCCCTTAAAAGATTGTAGCGGAAAGCGCGACGGCAGGGCTTGGGAATGTGGCGGGGAGGAATGCCGGCACCCCCACGAAAAGGAAAGAAAGGAAGAGCGTAATTGTTTTCAGCTCCTAAATATCGACTACTCAAACAGCTAAACTTTTAATGACTTCTGGTGTTTTGGAATTGTAGTATTCCCTCCCCCCATTTGGCGATTAAAAAGACATTCTCAACATGGAAACATATAAAAACATCTTGCTCTACAATAAAAGTTGGGCTAAGACTAAAAAAAATAACGACAAGGATTATTTCAAGAAATTGAGTGCTGGACAACAACCAAACTACCTATGGATTGGGTGCTCTGATAGCAGAGTTCCAGCCGAAGAGATTACGGGTGCAAACCCTGGCGATTTGTTTGTGCACCGAAATATTGCCAACATGGCAAAAGCTGATGATCTGAACTTCAATAGTGTTTTAAAGTATGCTGTTAACTTTCTTCGGGTGAAACACATTGTTATCTGTGGACATCATGGTTGCGGAGGAGTAAATGCCGCTTTAAACAATCTTCAAGATGAGCACTTAACCCCCTGGGTTAAAGATATTCACAAACTCTACAGAACACACATTTTGGAGTTTCAAAGCATGTCCAATGAAGAGCATCGCTTAAACTTTCTTGCCGAATTGAATGTGCTAAATCAAGTTGATGAATTATCACGAAATCCAATTATTCAAAATGCTTGGAAAAACAAGCAAAGCCTTTTCATTCATGGTTGGATTTTCAACCTGCGGACAGGAGAAATTGATTCTATCAAAGAAGTCAACTCTCCCACTCTTTTCTAAAGTATAAGCAACAACTCTTGTCGCTATCTAAGCATTTAATTTGTTTAATTTGTTAATATTGAAGTAAAATTATAAGTTCCCGATGAAACCTCGACAATAACAAATTCCGCATGACGCTCTTTAATTCTAACATCTTTTGATTCGCCTATTTTCTGACCGTTTTCCTTAATTTTATCAATTGCTGAAGCTGGAATTTTTAATTCTGCAGTGGTGTTTCCTGGAATTACAACCTGCCAAAGTAATTGCGATTTCTTTTTCTGCCAAAAGCTACGAATTTCGCCATAAACAGACTGATAACTCACATTCACTCGATTGGTTTTTGCATTAAACATGGGGTGCATGATAATTTTCTTAAATCCAACCTCTTCTCTACTCGATTTTATTCCGCCTAAATCTTCATAAATCCACGAGATTAAATCGCCCAACATCATTACATGATTATAAGAATTCATCTTCGGATGAGCGGTATTTCCATTCCAAAGTTCCCAAATGGTTGTTGCCCCATTTTCAATCATGTATCCCCAACTCGGATAACTTGTTTTGGTTGCTATTTCCCAAGCTAAATCTTCCATGCCATAATGAGCCAATGATCGCATGAGCCATTGAACCCCCACTACTCCCGAACTCAAATGATTGTCGTAATTTTCAATAAGCCGTCGAATTGTTTTAATCGTTACTTCACGTGTTTCATGTGTTGTTAAACCCATGCCCAATGCTAGCAGATTATCAGTAAGTTTATCTTCTCCATAAGAGGCTTGGTCTTCATGAAAAAATTTTGCATTAAATGCTTTCTTCACTTCTATTGCTTTTTGCTGATAAGTCAAAACATCATTGTCATGTCCTGCTAAAGGTGCAAATTTCTGCATGAGTTGCAAATAATGATAATAATAGGCCGTTGAAATAAGTGAACTTGGATATTTTTTATCCGCGCTCTTTCCTCTCCCCTCCTCAATGCTAATTGGAGGCACGCACCAATCTCCATAAGAATCTTTTGTAACAATTCCATGCTCGGCATAACGATTTTCCATGTAGCTAAGCCATTTCTTTATGCCTAAATAATGTTTTTCAATAGGTTCTTTATTGCCTGTTTGTTGATAAATCATATCTACAACCATGAGCCACGTTCCACACCACGACATGTTATCGCTGTAATATCGCCAATATGCAGGTGCCACATCGCAAATCTCGCCACTATTAAGCTGCGAATAAGCAATATCATCGGCCCACTTGGCATAAAGTTTCGTATTGTTGAAAATAAAATTCTCGCCATAACATCCCATCGTTCTATCGCCTAACCATGGTTGACGCTCATTTCGCTGTGGGCAATCAATCGGCATACCTTTATAATTACTCAATATTCCCCAATAAGCATTCCGATGCAATTGATTTAGCAGCTCATTGTCGCAAGAAAATGCACCATTTATACTCATCTCATCTGAAACCACTTTACCCATAAAATCATCAATTGTTGGTTTGTTTGGATAGCCCGTAATTTCGACATATCTAAAACCATAATATACAAATCGAGGTTCCCATAACTCCTCACCACCTCCTCTTAGTGTGTAGTTGGCCTCTTGCTTTGCATCGCGCAGATTGGTAGTAAATAGCGTGCCATCATCATTTAGCACTTCACCAAAGCGCATTGTTATTTTATCGCCCGCCTTACCACTCACACGCAACTGCAACCAGCCCGCCATGTTCTGTCCTAAATCTAATATATATTTATCATCAGGAAGTCGTTTTATCGAAATAGGTTTTATTTCTTTCAGCACCTTCATATTCTTATTTTGCTGTGCCTGATAAATTGCATCGGGTTGCTCCACATATTCAGCTTCTAACCAAGTTGAATCATTATATCCCACCTCACTCCAACCGGTCAATTCTTTGCGAGCATCATAATCCTCACCATCATATTCGTTGTTTGAAAGAATCGGTCCATCGGCAGTTCCTTTCCATGAATTATCTGAACGAACAATTTCTTTTTTTCCATTCTTGTAAACAATCTCCATTTGAAATAGCATCTTTGGATAACCAAAATTCTTAATTTTATATCCTTTATAATGCTGCCGCATGGTGTAAAACCTTCCATTACCCAACACCACACCAAGAGCATTTTTACCATCTTGAAGTTCGGCTGTAATATCATGAACATGATATAACACATTAGCATTATAATCAGTGGGCGATGGACATAAAACCGACTCGCCGACTTTCTTTCCATTCAAATTAAACTCATAAAGTCCCAAGCCGATAATATAAACACGAACCTTCTCGATGTCTGCTTTATTTAAGTCGATTTCTTTACGAAAATATCGCGCCGAAAGTCGAGAGTGAAACTCATCTTTATCCCATGAGAAAGCCTTGTCGAATCCAATCCATCGAGCACTCCAATCTTTATAATAGAGCAATCCCATTTCCCAACTCGCCGGAGCACTCCACGCTGATTCACCGTTTGTTGTCCAGACTTTCACCTTCCAATAACAAGTCTGCCGACTAACAAGTTCTTCCCCCTGATAAGAAATTCCTTGCGACTGATTGCTTTCCACTCTGCCACTGTTCCATAAATCAGCATCACTCGCTGATAGTTTATCTAATGATGTTGCTACAACGATCTGATAAGCCAATTGATTATTCCCACGTTTTGAACTTGTAATTTGCCATGCCAACCGGGGATTTTTACTTTCAACCAACAGCGGATTATCCTCCTGCTCGCATGTCAATTTTTGAACCTCCACTTGTGCAAATATATTCAACTGAAAAAAGATGAAACCGAGCGACAATATTATGTTTTTCATATTCTAATTATACTAAGTCTGACTAAATTTATATACCTAAGAGTGCAACTGATTAATTATCTTCATGCATTACTCCCTAATTACACGCATAACAAAAGTAACACTTTTTACTTGCCTATAAAATCTATAATCATAAAAACACGCTGGAAAAATGTTTTTTAGGAAAAAATCTGAATCTAAAATATAAAACACTACATTTACGTTATTATTGATCTAAATTAAGATAACTTCTAAAATTATGTGCTATTCTAAGTGGATCTTCCTCCTATTTCTCATTACAATTTCTCATGCTCACTCAGTAATGGCTCAAGAAGAAATCCAGGCTAACAAAATTGAACAACAAAAAAAAATAGTACGTGACGACATTACCCTTTCCGACAGTATCATTCAAGCTATAAAAGCAAAAAAACTGACTCGTTTTATCTATGAATCAATTGTAGAAGAACAAAATAAAAAAACAAAAAATAATGCCTCTGAAAACAAACGCCTTGCTCAATATAACACACTAAGCATTCTTGATGGAAAAAAAATCATCGACATCCAAATCCACCCCATCAATGCATGGGAAAACAACCAAGCAGATTCTAGCTCAACTCTAAATAATAAAATGTGGCATTCTCTCAATCTGATAACTAGCACTACAACAAAAAATACCATTAAGCGAAACATATTCGTTAAAATAGGCGATCCCCTCAATCCCGAAAAAGTACTCGAAAACGAGCGTATATTACGGACCCTACCTTTCATCAGAGATGCTCAAATCATTGCCGAACCCTCTCCAAACGATAGTTCTAGTGTCATTCTAACCGTCATAACTAAAGACATCTTTCCCTATGGGATAACAGGAAAATATAGCAGCATAAGCAAATGGGATGCAACTCTATATAATAAAAATATATTCGGGCAAGGACACGAGGTGAGAAGCACCTTAATCCACAACGCAAGCGAAAAAATAGACAATGGCGTTGATTTTCAATATAAAATTCAAAACTTCACTGGAAGCTACTCCAATGTCAATTTCGGATACACACATAGTTATGAAAAGGAAGGTTTCATGGCCATTCTTGATCGTCCATTCTTGCGCACCGACACTCGCTGGGGTGGTTCGATGAAGTTTTACCGTTATTGGCAAAGTAATAGCTTCTACGATTCTCCGTACAGTCTCAATGGTTTCAAAATTGACTATGCAGCATTCGACACTTGGGGTGGATATGCCATAAACTTATCTCCATCAAAAAAAATCGGCGAAACTCAACTCGTAATTTCAGGTAGATATCGCCAATTAGATTTCTTTAAACGCCCTGAGGCTGGCAATGATGGCAATCAAATTTATGCCAATTCTAATTTAATTCTGGGAAGTATCTGCTTAGCCAATCGATACTATATTCGTGATAATCTAGTTCGCGGTTTTGGTACAACGGAAGATATTCCGAAAGGTTACTTTCATGAACTTGTTGTGGGATTCGACAATAATGAATTTACCGATAGATGGTACTCTCATCTCTTTCTATCAACGGGAAACCTAATCAATAAACGTTCATCATACCTATACTTATCTGCAGGAATTGGAACTTTTTTTAATTCAACTAAAATGGAACAAGGAGAACTCCAACTTCATGCAAATTACATCAGTAAACAAATAGAAGTATTAAACCGAAGTGCTCGCTATTTCTTCGATTTGAACTATCTCAACGGACTTAATCGTTTCAACCAAGAATATATTACCATTAACAACACTTACGGTATCAGAGGATTTAGTAGTGACGAAATTAAAGGACAAAAAAAACTTTCACTAAAATCAGAAATGATGTTCTACCTAAAAAGAAAAATAATCGGATATAATATAGCCACATTTGCACTCGCCGATATTGGCTTTATTGGACAAAAAAATCATCTATTATTAAACCAAGACTTTTATGCTGGAATTGGTGGTGGAATTCGATTGCGAAATGATAAGCTAATTTTCGGAACAATACAACTTCGACTTACTTTATATCCAAAACATCCTAGCGATCAATCGTTATTCGGATTCCAATTATCGGAAGACAATTCCTCATTCCTCTATGAATTTCAGCCAAGAATGCCAGAACCTTTAGAATATCGATGATATAGCATCATACTAAAAACAAAAAAGTCATTCAGTTATTCTGAATGACTTTAAAGCGGTGCGGACGGGACTCGAACCCGCGACCCCCGGCGTGACAGGCCGATATTCTAACCAACTGAACTACCGCACCAATGTGCGCTCTAAAAAAATGCGGTGCGGACGGGACTCGAACCCGCGACCCCCGGCGTGACAGGCCGATATTCTAACCAACTGAACTACCGCACCAATGTGCAATCAAAAAAACTAGCGGTGCGGACGGGACTCGAACCCGCGACCCCCGGCGTGACAGGCCGATATTCTAACCAACTGAACTACCGCACCAATTTTTCCTTTTTGACTAACACTATTTTCTTAGAACTTCACTTCCTTTTCGGAAATGCTCTGCAAATGTAAGGTTCTTTTCTTATTCTGCAATAGATAAACTAAAAAAAATAATATTATTTTTCACATCAAACTCAGCAACGCTATCGTAATTCCTTATTTTTCAAGAGCTAAACGCTAACTAAACAAATGCGATTTTTCTAATACTTTTTCACCACTCCATCGATAAGCGATCAATTTCCCTGTTCTTCGCACACAACTATCGAGACAACACAAATTAGAACTAATTATATTGAGCGATTTCTGAATGCAATAATGCCCGAAAAAAACAATTGGAGCATCTGCAGGATAAGGAACTCTCAATTGAACAAGCTCTCGTGGAATTTGATAATCTGGAACCTGATAACGAAAATCATATGACAACGACCTAAATGTTTCCCCTTCACCACTTAACCACCATTTCCTCCGAAAATAACTATGAGAATCTCCTTTAGAATCTTTCAACAATAAATCTTTTGGCAATACAAAATCAACTCCTCTACATAACTCCCAAAAAAGAGCCCCCTCTGGCGTATTACCACTTCCCAATTCTTTCAGCTTCTTGCGCGAAAGATGATTATCGGAGGCTGTTTCCTTCAAAAAATCAACTGCCTCTTGGTTCCATGCTGCATGAACCACGCGAATATCTCCTAAATCTAAAAAAAACGGCAAGGTACGAAGCCACTCCAAATGCGATTTCCACTCTTTCTTATTTGTAGAAAACTCTTGAAGAGTCGATTCCAAACTTAATCGATGTTGATCTGGCTTATCCGACAATCGCTTGCCTAATTTATCTCGAAGACAATAAAGAAGGGCATATAATTCATGATTCCCCAAAATAACATAAGCGGATCCTCGTTCCTCCATTGCTCGGATGATTTCTATCGTCTTTTTAATCTGAGGTCCTCTATTGATAAAATCGCCAACAAAAATAACCTTTCGCTGTGCATGCTGAAAAAAACCGTGCTTTTGCTCATAGCCCATTTTCAACAACAACTTAACCAACTTATCGGCCTCGCCATGCACATCTCCTATAATATCATACATGCTTTTACTACTCTAATTCTGCTCTAATAGTTTAAAACAAACTCAACAATCGACTCACTTCTCATCATTAACCCTACAATCGTGATAAACGATTCAACAAACAATGATCGGCTAAAACTAAAGCTGCCATCGCTTCGACAATAGGAACAGCTCGAGGCAAAACACACGGATCATGCCTACCCTTAGGATTTACAGTCGTTGAATTACACGCCAAATCAATTGTTGGCTGCTCTTTCAGCAAGGTGGCAACGGGCTTAAATGCCACATTAAAATAAATATCTTCTCCATTGCTAATACCTCCTTGGATTCCTCCCGAACTGTTGGTACGAGTACGAACACCTGTTGGTGTTTTTTCAAAAATATCATTATGAACCGACCCTATTAATTTTGTGCCCTCGAATCCCGAACCATATTCAAAACCTTTCACCGCATTAATTCCCAACATCGCAGCACCTAAATCGGCATGAAGCTTATTAAATGCAGGCTCTCCAAAACCCACTGGAACACCAAGCACTACCGCTTGGACAACTCCTCCAATTGTATCACAATCGTTCTTAACCGATTCTATCTTTGCAATCATGCGTGCTGCAACCTCTGCATCGGGACAGCGAACAATGTTCGACTCTATTTGCGATAAATCTAACTCTTGATAACTCTTTGAAACCGCAATATCTCCCACACTTTTAACAAATGCCTTAACTTCGATGCCTTCATGTCTCAAAAACAACTTCGCAACAGCCCCTGCCACAACTCTTGCAATTGTTTCCCTTGCCGATGAACGCCCCCCTCCGCGATGATCTCGACTACCATATTTCATGGTATAAGTATAATCAGCATGCGATGGGCGAAACAACTCCTTAATATCATCATAATCATTTGAATGCTGATCGCCATTCCAAACCACGAATGCAATAGGTGTTCCTTGTGTTTTTCCCTCAAAAATTCCAGAAATAAACTCCACTCGGTCGCTCTCTTTGCGTTGTGTTGTAATTTTCGATTGACCAGGCTTTCTCCTGTCAAGCTCTACTTGAATAAACTCTTCATCTATTTGCAATCCTGCCGGACAACCATCTATAATTCCCCCGATAGCCTTACCGTGAGATTCACCAAATGAAGTTAAGCGAAAAATTTGTCCAAAAGTATTCATCGATTTCTATTTAAGGGGGGGCTTAAAAAATTTGCTGAACTCATCATGATTTTGCAATTAAACAACAGATGGAATTTACAGCTCACCAAGTTAAAAACTCTATTTTAGAAGCCCTTTTTAAAAAAAGAGACTTCTAAAAATTATTCCGTAGAATAAGCTAGTTCCACTAGGAAACCCCTAAAACTATTCCACGAAATCACTTTTAGAAATCTCCTAATTCAAAGTATGCTTTCAAAGCTAAAATAATATTCAATTTGAAGGATCATCCTTAAATCAAACTAATCGAAATTAATGACAACCACAACCTCCACTACCGCATGAATCATCATCGCAACCACAGTCGTCGCCACAACCTCCACCGCATGAATCGTCATCGCCACAACCGCAACCACCGCCGCAACCGCCTTTCATAGCTTTTGCAATTTCTTCATCAGATGCATCACGAACTTCTAAAATATTACCCGTGAAGAATAAATTCTCACCAGCCAAAGGATGATTAAAATCCATTTTCACTATCTCGTCGGTAATTTCTAGCACCAAACCATGCATTCGCTGACCATCTTGAGTCATCATTGGAACATGATTCCCAACAGCAACCAATTCGCTATCAAACTCACCTTCAACAATAAAAATATCCTTAGGCAAATCAACCAAAGCTTGATCATCACGCTCTCCATAAGCCTCGTGACTTTTCAACTCAATTTGAAAATCCTCACCTTGTTTTCTTTCTGACAAATAATTCTCAAACATAGGCAACATTCTGCCTGCTCCAAAAATAAATTTTAAAGGATTCTCTGCTGTTGTTTGTTCAATTACTTCTCCATTTAAACTACCTAAGCGCAAGTCATAGGTCAATGTCACCATTTTGTTTTTACCAATTATCATTCTATTATGTATTAAATTATTTATTACCAATATCTATATAATCAACCATTAAGATTTCATTTTGTTGATTATTGAAGCCAAATAAATCTAACTAATTATCGAACCAACTTTTACTTTTTTCCACCTTCAAGTCTCTCAACATCGATGAAGAAGCAGCAAGTGTGAAACTATAACTTTTTCTATCGCCAAAAGGCACAAAACTAAAACTCATATTCCAACAATGCATCGAACGAGTCAAATTAAGTGTGGTAAATGAAAACTCTCTTGCTTGAATATCATAGTTAGTTGTCATTGAAATCTTCCAATTTGCCGTCAAACTCATATTCCCACTCAGGTTCATACTTTGATTGATGGTTGACTCTTTATATGGATTTGTCTTCGTATAATTAAAACTATAATTCATGTTCACACTCCATGGGACATTGAAATCATAATATTTAGGCGCATTTAAACCTGGAAATATAATCGGATTACCAAACTTATCAACCCCTGTTGCCAATCCATTTGCCATTGGGTCATTCTCCACATCAGGCACATAGGTTTCAATCCCATCAAGACCTCTTCCATCTCCTTTATCCTCATTTTCAGCCTCCGATTCAAGTTCCTTCTTCTTTGAATTATCCTTCGATTTAAATGAAAATCCAAAAGAAAGATTCGCATTTGTTAGTCGCCCCAATTTTGAAAAACCATTCGCCTGGTTCCACATAAACTCATTATACCTTCCTCCCGTCACACTATCCACCGCATAAGGATCAAGCGTTCCTCCAAAATTAATACTCACTCCTTTTATCGTTGTCCGCCCTCGAATAGCTATCGTGCTCAAATTCATGGAATCTGCAACCAAATTATACGAACCTGAAAAACCTAAATTATCAAGCAAACTAAGCTTCTTATACATCTCTTTCTTGTCGGAATCACTTGCCGAAACCGTGTCGCGTTCATTCGTCGTATTAAGCACCTTTGCCTCAACTAAATTAGTCAACGAAAAACTAATCGACCCACTCTCTCCTCTACCTGCCGAACCATAAACGGCACCATCAAAACGATTAAAATACTGCTCTTTACCGTTCTTATCTATATATGAATCATAAAATCCAAATCTATCTTTCCCAAAATCTGGTCGCCAACTTGCACTTACACTTGGTGTAATTTTATGCCTTATTGCCTTCATTTTCCAATTCGGATTGGTCATCATGAACATTCCATAAATAGTGGTCGTTGCACTTAATGACATTGAATAGTCATAGTTTCTACTAAAACCATATATCGTGTCTTTCATCAATTTCCCTTGCCCTGTAATCGGATCGAGTAAATAATGACTCTCTTGCTGGCTAGAATACCAACGCTCATTATAAGAAAACGATGGGCTCATATTAATAAATTTCATCAAATTGAAGCTTGGCAATGTGATCGGTATACTATGCTTTACCCCATTTGACCAATCTTTAATCAGATTTTTATCGAGCAATTCCGACTCCTTAGCCGTGATCGAGTTCTTCACATTTCCCGTATATCCCACAGCTATTTTTTCCCAAAATTGTAGCTTCCCAACCACTTCTTTTCTCCGAAACGGATAAACTCGCGACATTGTTAAAGTCATTTCTGGAAAACCTAAAGTAATCGTTGAATCTCGTGAATTTTGGGAATGCCTCATGTTAGCAGACATGCTAAGCGGGGAGTTTTCAAACTTTTTGCTATAACTAATGCTCGACGATTTCTGTGAACTCAAATAATCATTCACATCATAAGAGTTTTCTTTATCATAACTCGATGTCGATAAATCAACACTCGCTGAAAAAGTCTGACTTGGATTTGCCTTACTATCCTGACTGTGAGACCAACGAACGCTAAAACCTTTCGTGCGATAAAAATCAGGAAGACCTTTTTCACCATAATTATTAATATTATAGCTCAAGCTAAAATTCCCATTATACATGTAGCGTCGTCGATATCGGCTACTAACATAACCTGCCCACGAACCTTTAGAGTAAATATCTACTGTCGTTTTCAAATCGAAAAATTCACTAGCTGCCCAATAATATCCACCTCCACGCAAAAAGAAACCTCTACTATTCTCCTCTCCATAAGACGGAATTATTATGCCCGACGAATAAGACGAAGTGCGAGGAAAAAAACCAAAAGGCAACAACAAAGGATACAACGGGACATCTTCAAGAACCATATATGCCGGTCCTGTAACAAACTTCTTGCTCGAAACAGCCTTAGCCTTAGTCAAACGCAAATAGAAATGTGGATGATCGGCATTACAGGTCGTATATTTCCCATTTTTCAAAATAAAACTATCTCCCTCAATTTTTTTTGCCCGCTCTCCATGAATAAATCCCTCGCCCTCTTCCGTCTTAATATTTTCAATAATACCCTTTTGCGATTCAAAATTATATCGTAAAGTTGTACACTCGAACTTATCACTCCCCTGTGTGAAAACCGGCGTACCACTAACAACACCCAATGAATCAAGTAAACCCTCAGCATAAACCTCCTTGCTATCCATGTCAAGCTCAATATAGTCTGCCAAAAGCTCAATATCTTCATAGTTCACCTGCGCACTTCTATACAAATAAACACGTCTCCCATCGAGCGAAACAACAATTGAATCGGCAGCCTGATAAGTAATAGTCGATTTTATGGCCGACTCGCTAGCTTCACCATTTTTCTCTTTCGGATCAACAGAAACAGAATCAGCATGCGCTATAAAAATAGAATCTCTAGGCTCTCCAACAGGCGAAATCAACGAATCTACCGAAATAGTATCCGAAATCTCCTCAAAAGACAACACCTCTTCTTGAATTTCCTGCGCCTCGGTAAATAACGACAGTAAAAACAAAGGCAATATATAGTATATTCTTATTAAAATTCTACTCAACATGAAACTAAACATTATTAGTCTGCAAAAATAAGAAATCAAAGTGGGGAAACAAACAAATAAATCATCTTCACGAACTTTTATTCTTTCTTTGCATTCTAAGGCTAGCTCTAACTGCTAAAAAAATACCAAACATCAAACATCAAACCAACATTTCCAATAAGCAACATTATCTAAAACAAACCCGTTGACAAAAATAAATCAGTTCATTTTTAATCCGTTAAATAATGATTGAGCTTAAAAAAAATAAAAAACAGATAAAACATTGCTTATTACAACCCGTTGGCGGAATTAAATAATTTGAAAAATGTTTGAGAATAAGTTATGCATATTGTTGATATTTAGTGGTGTCAAATCTATTCCCGTTGCCAATTCAATGACCGCAGGAAACTTACTACTTGCTTATGCGGTATGATACGGGAAAGAAGTCCAACTAGACATGTTTTAAACGGCCAATATCAGACTGGAAGTGTCTTACCAGCTAAACCAAAAGGACTGGAAACCTGTGTTTGTCCTTTTTGCCAAAGCCAGAAAGAGAGTTAAAACACTCTTTTCACAGCTTTGTAACCAGCTCATGATAATCAGGAATAACGCAAAACAAACAGATGGACTGTTTGCCAGAATTATTGGTAAGATTAGTGCACTTACCATAGTTCAATATAAGAACAAAATTAAGAACAAACCCATTGGACAGATTAAATATACTCTCATTTAATTCCGCCAACTGGTATATAATATTTTCGAACAAGTTTTTGCATTTTTTATCAAATCGTCGTTTATTATTTTCTAAGTCATTAGAAAACAGCAAATACATCGTTCTGTTTAGAATTATTAAGAGTTATCTTAGCGATTTTTCGGCTTAAATTGTATCTTTTAAAACTTAAAACATTTTAGTTTTTACTATATAGGACTCCTATATGGTCAGATATAAAATGTTTTTTGTAATAAAAGTGACGCATATCATGCGTCGTTACAGATTTGCAACTATGAAATAATTCCGCATGACAATCGAAAAACAGCAGATAGCCGTAGCGAAGCATATCATGTGTCGCTACAGCGTGATTGGGAATATTGCTCCTATTTTTAATCTACGAAGCTGCTTTTTAGCAATGATTTTTTTTCGTTTATAGCTCAATTATTCTTTAACAGATTAAAAATGTGGTGATTTAATTCTGCCATGATTTATTTTAGAAAATAAAAATCTGTAGGTCACAGCTTCAAGCTAAATAATCGCTATGTCCAACACCGATTGGGAAAGTGAAGTTGAGAGTGTGAAAG
>JBKEAC010000092.1:0-23814 GCA_047971925.1 Mangrovibacterium sp. | reverse complement strand
TATTTCATTGATTTGAGTATTGCAAGCCCTGCCTGTGAAGTTTCTTTAAGGCTAGCATCGAGAAGCCTTCCTGTGTGAAGCATGGTTTCTGTAACATCATCAAGACTAATACGGTGCTTTCCATTGCCCATCATGGCATAGGTGTTGTGGCTGATAGCTCGTGCAGCAGCTAGAACATTGCGCTCAATGCATGGAATTTGAACTAATCCGAGCACGGGGTCGCATGTTAATCCTAAATGATGTTCAAGACCCATTTCTGCGGAGTTTTCAACTTGAAAAATCGTACCTCCATGGATTTGAGTTGCTGCTCCTGAAGCCATGGCACACGCCACACCAACTTCTCCTTGACAGCCCACTTCTGCACCCGATATCGATGCATTGGTTTTTATAATATTGCCAATCAAACCAGCCGTTGCAAGCGCACGAAGAATGTCCCTCTTACTGCAATTATAAACTTTCAAATGATAATAGAGAACAGCAGGCAAAATTCCACATGCACCACATGTTGGAGCAGTTACCACTAATCCGCCACTTGCATTTTCCTCAGAAACTGCATGTGCATAGGCAAATAGTTTGGCATTTTCTTTAATAGGTCCTGAATATGTCTTTGATTTTAATTTATAGGACATGGCTTTTCTTCGAATATTTAAACCCCCTGGCAAAATGCCATCGGTGCTACATCCTTTTTTAATGGCATTCACCATTACTTGCCACACCTGTTCAAGAAAAATCCATATCTCTGAACCCTCACAGTGTTCTACATATTCCCAAAGTTCACGCTCATTCTTATCGCACCATTTTAAAATATCATCCATCTTCGATAGCTGATAAACACTTTCTTTTTTAGATAGATCTTCTCCTTCTTCAACAATTGAACCTCCTCCAATACTATAATAAATTTTATTGGCAATTTCTGCACCTAAATCATCATAGGCAACGAGCTGCATGGCATTCGGATGATATGGCAGATATTTATCGGCTCGCCAAATCAAATCTAATTGCTTTTCTTTAAATGCTTCTTCAACAGTAACGCCAGTGAGGTGACCTTTTCCAGTTGCGGCTAAGCTGCCAAACAGGGTAATTACATATTTTGAAGCATTGGGATAATTGCGAAGAAATAAATTACAAGCATTTCTTGGTCCCATGGTGTGACTACTCGATGGTCCATGTCCAATTTTATAAAGTTCGCGGATAGATTCCATTATTTGGTATGTGAAAATTATATTTAAGAGGACAAATGTACACATAGAATTAATCGGGTAAGAGAATATTCTATCAATTAACCATTAATTCGATATTTTTTTTGTTCTTTGCAAAAGAATTTATCCAAGAAAATGAGAGAACAAAACAAAAGAGGTGCTTCCTCAAATAATCGATTTGGGGGAAGAACAGAAAATAATCGTTCTGGACAAGGCGACTACAAGCACGGAAACGATCGTAAAGAGTTTAAAAAACCTAGCGATAGAAAGAGTTTTAATGATTATGAAGGGGAAAACTCTTTTGAAAAGAAGAGTTTTAAACATGATGATAATAAATCGTTTGCTAAGAAAAGTTTCCGTGATTCTTCATCTAAGAGATCTTTTTCAAATGATGGTGCCAATAAAAGATTCAACGACCGCGATGGTGAGAAATCTTTCGGAAACAAAAGATTCAACGACCGTGACGGTGAAAAATCTTTCGGAAATAAAAGATTTAACGACCGTGATGGTGAGAAATCTTTCGGAAATAAAAGATTCAACGACCGTGATGGAGAAAAATCTTTCGGAAATAAAAGATTTAACGACCGTGATGGAGAAAAATCTTTCGGAAACAAAAGATTCAACGATTCCGATAATCTACCTTACGAAAGAAAACCGTTGGTTAAAAAAGCCTATGAAGGAAAGAATTTTAGAAAAGACTATAAAAAACTATCTAAACGTGGAGAGTTAGATAAGCCTATTGATAATCGTCTTCGCTTAAATAGATTTGTATCGAATGCTGGAATCTGCTCGCGTCGTGATGCCGATAAACTAATCTTAGATGGAGAAATTACTGTCAATGATAAAGTGATTACAGAAATGGGCTATCGAGTGGAAGCAAATGATAAGGTTTGTCATAATGGTAAACGAATAGTGGCAGAACAAAAGGTTTATCTACTTCTAAATAAGCCTAAAGGTTTCGTTACTACACTCGACGATCCGCATGCAGAAAGAACCGTGATGGAGTTAGTTGAAAATGCTTGTTCAGAGCGAATTTATCCGGTTGGTCGACTTGATAAAGCTACTACAGGTTTATTACTATTCACAAACGATGGCGATTTAGCCAAGAAATTAACACATCCTAGCTATCAGCAGAAGAAGATCTATCATGTATTCTTGAAGGATAATTTTCCACCAGAATATATAGAAAAAATAATGGCAGGTATTGAGCTTGAAGATGGTTTTGTAAAAGCCGATGCTGTGAGTTATGTCGATCCGCTCGATAAAACGCAAATAGGTATTGAAATTCACTCGGGTAGAAACCGCATTGTGCGTCGTATATTCGAGCATTTTGATTTTAAGGTTCAAAAACTTGATCGTGTATATTTGGCTGGATTAACTAAAAAGAATTTACCACGAGGAAAATATAGATTCTTAACAAGTCAAGAGGTGAATTTTTTAAGAATGAGCTAAATTAATTGAGTAAAAAAATAAGGATGCGTTAATTACGCATCCTTATTTTTTTCAATTTATCCCGTTAAAATATTACTTATGACCTTTTCTAAACTTCTTTTGTTTAGCTAAATGTTTAGGAGCATTGGTTGGTTTATTACTAGGTACAACCGCTTTTGCTGGTCGTTTATTTTTTCCACCTTGTCCTGGTCGACGTTTCTTTTCATGGAAAGCACCTTTAAAATCGGGGTCTTCTAACCTTTTTTGTCTATCTATTTCTCTATCTTGTTCAATTTTTTCGGCACGTGGTGTTTCAGGCACTTCAACAGCTTCGGGAATATCAACTTCATCAATTTCCATGCGCATTATTTTTTCAATCTTTCGCAAATGATATTCCTCCGATGGATCGATAAGCGAAATAGCAGCACCCTTATTATTAGCCCTAGCTGTTCTACCAATACGGTGCACATAATCTTCATATCGCTGAGGTAAATCGAAGTTAATAACGTGGCTCACTAAGCTCACATCAAGACCTCTGGCCGATACATCAGTGGAAATAAGTATGCGCACTTCCCCCTCTTTAAAAGCATTTATAGCGTTTATACGCGTGCTTTGTGCTTTGTTAGAGTGTAATATTCGTTTTTCGCCTTCGGTCTTTCTTTTGATGATTTTAAAGACTTGGTCGGCATGTTCTTTAGTGCTAACAAAAATAATAACTCTGTTGAAAGTTTCTTCATCTTCCAACAGATGTTGAATTAAATTGAGTTTGGTCCTGAAATTAGGTACTTCGAAATAAGTTTGCTCAACTAAGTGTGCTGGAGTTGCCGAAGGGGCAATTTCAATGCGTTTAGGGAAAGCTAAAAACTCTGAACTCATTTCCTCTACTTTTTCTCCAAAAGTGGCTGAAAATAGTAAATTTTGACGTTTACGAGGAATAATTTCGAGAAGCTGACGAATTTGAGGCATGAATCCCATGTCAAGCATTCTATCGGCTTCATCAATTACTAAATACTTCAATTTTTTGAATGATAAAGCTCCCACCTGATAAAGCTCCCACAATCTTCCGGGAGTAGCAACCACAACATCAACACCTGGTTTCACTAAATCAGCGTGTTTTGTCCAACCAATGCCACCATAAACAGCTGCATGGCGAATATTAGAATAGCATAAAAACTCTTCCATATCTTCACCAACTTGAATGGCTAGTTCACGCGTGGGAACTAATATTAAAGCTCTAGGGTCATCGCCTTCTGCTTTTACTAATTTTGTAAAAAGAGGCAATAAATAGGCTGCTGTTTTACCTGTTCCTGTTTGTGCAATACCGAGTACATCGGCACCCGATGTAATTACGGGTATAGCTTTTTCTTGAATAGGAGTGGGGGTTTCAAAACCAATTTCTGAAAGAGCTTTTAAAACCGATTTACTAACTTTTAAATCTTCAAATGACTTACTCATAGCACAAATATAGGCTTTATTACATGATTTGCAACGTTCTATTAAAAAGAAAGCCTTTAATTTTACTTTATTTTCATCGGTGCAGAATTCAGCAGCAATTAAAAATCAAATAAAATTAAAGGCCTTAAAAAATTGAAGTTACTAGTAAGCTTAAATATTGATATCCAATGTACTTAAAATCTCTTTTAAATTATTTAAGTTAAAGGGTTTAGTCATAAATTCATCCATACCATAATCTAAACACTTAGTTTTATCATTATCAAGTGTATTTGCAGTAACAGCAATAATAGGAGTACGATTTAAATTTTGCTCTCCTTCATATTCTCTAATTTTCTTAGTGGCTTCTAGTCCATCCATCACGGGCATCATGATGTCCATGAGAACAAAATTGAATTTATTTTGCTTGTAAAGCTCAACACCTTCTAAACCATTGTTAGCAATAATAATATCGCATTCCAGTTTCTTCAAACTGAATGTAACAACTTTTTGGTTCAACATATTATCTTCAACTAATAAAATTGAAAGTTTATCTGACATGGTTTTATTATTTTTTGCAAATGTAGAATTTTAAATTTTATTGTCTCTAATATAGCAAATAAAAACAGTTTATTTTCTAGAAATAGGATAAGATTTCATATTAAATAAACATATGCTTATATTACTTATTAAATTTTTTAATTTCATTAATCACAATAATAAGCAATATCATTCCTGTTACAATAAACATATAAATAAAAGTCTTTTGTAGAAATGTAATTTTTAAAACACATCTATCAAAATTTAATCTACATACTTCAAATTCCACTTCCTCACAAATCCTCACAAATTCTTTATTTTATTTTTTAATGAGTATATATATATAAGAATACTACAATAATAATGGCTGTTAGCTATCTTGATAAGTTTTTCATTTTATTTTTTGAAATGAAGTTATTCCTAGTCTATCACAAATCTATTAATATGCAATAAACAAAGTATATTACTGAAAAGTAGACATTTAATTGTTTTATCAACAATTGTTAGTAATAGAGAATTATATAGTTTAAAGGATCTAATTTTCATTTTTTCCTTGTTAGCTTATCCTTGAATAATTAGATAAAACTTTTTTTGGTTTTTATATTTCCATTTCTGTATATGACTTTTATTTTATTTGGCAATTTTTTTCTTAGATACTTTTTCTTTTTAATCAATACGCTTTAAACTAGAAATTAACATTCGTATTTTTTATATTTCTCTGACTTTCAATTTAATTTTCTATCTTTTCAACATTGTTTTAATACCTGTTGATAATGTATTTTCTTTAGTTTATTGCTTTATAATTGCGTTTCTCATGCATTTTTATTTGTTTATCCTAGCTTCCTCCGATTCTTTTTATCCTACTATTTTATGCGTTTTTAATTGTTTAAGCATTGCCATTTTAGTTCACTTTTACCTATTTAAGATTTAATAAATTCATATCACTATTTCTATTATTAAATCATGTTTGAATATAGTGGACATATGTTTTGGCTCTATATTTAAAGGCTTTATGTTGAATGAAGTGTGCAATTTTCTAATTGCTTCTAAGTACTAATTTGTCGATGTTTTATCTTAGAACATTCATTTTGCTTGTTTACTTATTGCTGTTGAAGGAATTAAATTCTAGATTTTTAATCCGTTAAAGAATGATTGAGCTTATAATGAACAAAAATCATAGCTAAAATGCAGCTTTTTAAATTATAAATACTAACTTAATTAGCCTCATGAAGAAAAAAATGGACTAATAAGTTTGCTTATTACACTTCACGAAGAAAAAAATGGACAAATAAGTTTGCTTATTTTTACATTTCAAAAATAAAATGGACAAATAAGCAAACTTATTACACCTCATGAAAAAGAAAATCCACTAATAAGTTTGCTTATTGCACCTCTTGAAAAAAAAAATGGGCTAATAAGCATACTTAAAACACCTCAAGAAGAAGAATATGGACAAATATGTCTTTATAAAAGACCATATAGGACTCCTATATTGCAAAAACTTATTTTATAAAAGACCATATAGGACTCCTATATGACAAAAACTTACTTTTTAAAAGACCATATAGGAATCTAATATTACAAAATAATTTGTAGCGACGCATGATATGTGTCAACTATATTGTAAAAACTAAGTTTATTTAAGTCATAAAAGATACTTTTCATTTTCTACTTTTTTTATAAAATGACTTCATATTTTTAATAGCAGAATCAACGTTATAGAATTTATTTTAAATAGGGTGGAAATAAAAATTAATAATATGACTTTATCCTTTTTACCAAGCATCTTCTACATAGATTCTATTTAAGCATGAACAGTTCTATTCTTTATTGCTCTTTAATTTTTCGTTTTTAACGAATTCTTTTTATTTATTTATTTTCCTACACATTTTTGTCTATTTCATTTTTCATTTTTATTTTATACCCTATCTATTTATTTCTATAAATAGCATGAAATCAGAATAATATGAAACAATTTTCTTTTAATTTACATAATTAACTTAATTATACTTGAATATTTAAACATTCACTATACTTCCGATTGATATATGCTCCTTATTTTGTTATAATTTTATCATTTTTCATCATTTTCAAATACTTTTCCTATATTCTTCCTTTATTCCACTTTTACAATTAAATTTGTATGTTTTTATTTATTACTTTTTGAATATATAATTATGGCAATATTTTTCAACACTGAAGACATCAAAGAAGTTTCTATTGAAAGAAATAAGATTAAAGCTTGGCTTAAATCAGCAATAGAACATGAAAAACATCGCTTAGGTGATTTGAGTTTTATTTTCTGTTCCGATGAATATCTACTTAAAATTAATAAGCAATATTTAAATCACGACTATTATACCGATATCATCACATTCGATTATGTTGAAAACAATAAAGTTTCTGGCGATTTATTTATTAGTATAGATAGGGTAGTGGAGAATGCTGAAACTTTTAAAGTAGATTTTAATTTAGAACTTCGAAGAATGATGATTCATGGTGTTCTTCATCTTTTGGGATATAAAGATAAATTAGATGATGAGAAAACTCTTATGACAGAAAAGGAAAATTTTTATTTATCTAAATTTTTATAGTTCCTTATTGATTTTATTAATTACTTTGTTTTATCATTACTTTTTATTTCAAAGTATTATTCTCTATTTTTTATGAATTTAATTTATGATGTTATTGTTGTTGGTGGTGGACATGCAGGATGTGAAGCAGCAGCAGCAGCAGCACGTCTTGGTTCACGCACTCTCTTAATTTCAATGGACATGATGAAGTTTGCTCAAATGTCTTGTAATCCTGCTATTGGAGGAATTGCAAAAGGGCAAATTGTTCGTGAAATTGATGCTTTGGGTGGTTGTACAGGTATTATAACCGATAGAACCTCCATTCAATTTAGAATGTTAAATCGTTCAAAAGGTCCAGCCATGTGGAGCCCGCGTTCGCAATGTGATAGATTTAAATTTACTGATGAATGGCGTTACATGCTCGAATCAATTGATGGTTTAGATTTATGGCAAGATTCAGTTACTGAATTATTATTTGAAGATAGTAAAGTTGTTGGTGTTAAAACTCAGATAGGTGTAGAATTTAAATCTACGTCGGTTGTTCTTACTAATGGTACTTTTTTAAATGGTGTAATACATATCGGAAAATCAACTATGCAAGGTGGTAGAATAGGAGAGAAGTCAGCTTATAATATTACGGAGCAATTAGCAAGCGTTGGTTTTCAAACAGGGAGATTAAAAACGGGAACTCCCGTTCGAATTGATGAAAGAACTATTGATTTTTCAAAATTAACAGAACAACAAGGAGAAACAGGATTTTATAAGTTTTCATATCTTCCATATGAAAAGACACAATTGAAGCAACGTAGTTGTTGGATTACATATACGAATCCAGAAGTTCATGAAATTTTGAAATCTGGATTTCATGACTCAGCCATGTTTGATGGTAGAATTGAGGGAACAGGTCCTAGATATTGTCCAAGTATAGAATCAAAATTAATTACTTTTGCCGATAAGCAAGAGCATCATCTTTTTTTAGAACCTGAAGGCGAAACGACTGTTGAATATTATATGAATGGTTTTTCTTCTTCACTAGCTTGGAATGTTCAATATGATGCGCTTCATAAAATTGAAGGTTTAGAACAAGTAAAGATTTTCCGACCCGGTTATGCAATTGAATATGATTATTTTCAACCCACTCAGTTGAAGCATAGTTTAGAAACTAAGTTAGTTGAAAATTTATTTTTTGCTGGTCAGATTAATGGTACTACTGGTTATGAAGAAGCTGCTGCTCAAGGATTGATGGCTGGTATTAATGCTCATTTAAAAGTAAAAGGAAATGAGCCTTTCATTCTTGGTAGAGATGAGGCTTACATTGGTGTATTGATTGATGATTTGGTTACTAAAGGAGTTGATGAACCCTATCGCATGTTTACCTCTCGTGCTGAGTATCGCATTTTACTTCGACAAGATGATGCCGATGTTCGTTTAACACCACGTGCACATGCCATCGGTTTAGCAAGTGATGAGCGTTTGAGTTTACTCAATAGTAAAATTGTTTTACGAGATAAATTGCTTGACTTTCTTTCTAATTTTTCGATTAAGCCACAATTTATTAATCATATTTTAGAAGCAAAAGAATCAGCAGTAATTACTCAAAGTGTAAAATTAAAAGATATTATTGCGAGACCTCAGATTTCTATATTTGATTTAGTAAATGATATTACTCCATTTTCTAAGTTTATTTCTGATTTTCCTGAAGATAGAAAAGAAGAAATATTGGAAGCAGCTGAGATTATAATTAAATATTCTGGATATATTATTAGAGAAAGACAATTGGCTGATAAATTTAAAAGATTAGAAGAAATAAATATAAAAGGTAAGTTTAATTATAACGAACTACATACTATTTCAACTGAAGCTAGACAAAAATTAACTAGTATTAATCCTGAAACTTTAGGTCAAGCTAGTAGAATATCTGGAGTTAGTCCAGCAGATATAAATGTGTTATTAATTTTATTAGGAAGATAATGTTCCACGTGGAACAATTTATAAAATTAATAATTAAACAAAACCCCGTTAGGGGTCGATTTTTAAAATATAATATTAATGTTCCACGTGGAACAAAAAATAATAAAAATGGATTTAAAAAGTTATATACGTTCAATTCCCGATTATCCACAAGTAGGTGTAGATTTCAAAGATATTACAACTCTTTTAAAGGATAAAGAAGCTTTTAAAGAAACTGTTGATCAAATTACTGCTTATTTTAAAGATAAAAATATTACTAAGGTAGTGTGTTTGGAATCTCGTGGATTTATTTTAGGTGGAGCATTAGCTTATAATTTAGGAGCTGGCTATGTTCCTGTTCGTAAGCCAGGCAAACTTCCTGCTGAAATTATTAGTGAATCATATGTTTTAGAATATGGAACTGATACTTTAGAAATGCATCTTGATGCTCTTACAGAAAATGATGTTGTTTTAATTCATGATGATTTATTGGCTACTGGTGGAACAGCTTTAGCCGCACTTAATCTAGTAAATAAAATAGGAGTGAAGAAGGTGTATTTTTCTTTTATTTCTGATCTTACTTTTTTAAGTACACCAAATAAAGATAAAATCAAAACTTATGAAGTGCATAGTTTGATAAATTTTTAAACTAAAAATTTTATTTATCAAAGACGTATTTTATAAAAACTAGATACGTCTTTTTTTTTATTTATGAATGATTTTAATTTAAATGGTAGATGAAATTATTTTCTTTATTTATCAGTTTTAAATATATTGAAGTCTTAGGTAATTTCTAAATAATGAGTGAAACTCTAAAAAATAAACATTCAGATCTTCAAACTAAGATTAAAGAGTTGGTTAGCGTCCTTCCAAATCAACCAGGAATTTACCAATATTTTGATAATACGGGTAAGATTATCTATGTAGGTAAAGCAAAGGATTTAAAGAAAAGAGTTTCTTCTTATTTTACTAAAAACCATGATAGTCGTAAAACTGCTCTTCTTGTTCGAAATATTTTTGATATCAAGCATATGGTTGTTGAGACAGAACAAGACGCCTTGCTTCTTGAAAATAACTTAATAAAAAAATATCAACCGCGATATAATATCAGATTAAAAGATGATAAAACCTATCCGTGGATTGTAATTAAAAAGGAAGCTTTCCCTCGTGTTTTTCAAACCCGAAATGTTATCAGAGATGGCTCTGAATATTTCGGACCATATACCTCTATATTGGCTGTTCGAACTTTGCTTGAAATGTTCAGAAAGCTTTATAAAATTCGTACTTGTAAATTGAATTTGTCTGAAGATAATATTTATGCTGGTAAGTTTAAAGTATGCCTGCAATATCACATCGGAAATTGTAAAGCTCCTTGTGAAGCTAAACAATTAGCATCAGAATATAATTTAGCTATTCAGGAAATTAAATCTATTTTGCGTGGAAATATTTCTCAAGTTATTCGAATATTAAAACAACAAATGCTTGAATTAGCTGAAGAATATAAATTTGAAGATGCACAGCTGATCAAAGAAAAAATAGATCATCTCGATAAATTTCAAAATAAATCGACGGTGGTTAGTTCAACTATTTCAAATGTTGATGTTTTCTCTATTGATGTACATGATGATTCTGCTTTTGTGAATTACTTAAAAGTCATCGATGGATCAATTGTGCAAACATTCACAACCGAATTGAAATCTGCACTCGACGAATCTCCAGCTGAATTATTAGAATATGCAATCATCGATATTCGTCAGAAAATATTTAGTAATGCTAAGGAATTGATTGTGCCGTTTGATTTAAATATTCAACTCGATGGTATTTCTTTTAAAGTTCCTGAACGTGGTGATAAAAAAAACTTACTCGATCTATCATTGAGAAATGCTAAATATTATCGTTTAGAAAAAGAAAAACAATTAGCTCTTCGTGTGCCTAAAGAGGATAGAACTACTCGAATTTTAAATCGCATGAAATCCGATTTACGTCTTCAAGAGCTTCCTGAATTGATTGAATGTTTCGATAATTCAAATTTACAAGGCACCAATCCGGTTGCTGCTTGTGTGGTGTTTAGAAATGCTAAACCTGCTAAACGTGATTATCGACATTTTAATGTCAAAACTGTGGAAGGTCCTGACGATTTTGCCTCAATGCGAGAAATTGTTTACAGAAGATATAAAAGACAAGTAGATGAGGGTAATCAATTACCAAATCTGATTATTATTGATGGAGGTAAAGGACAACTCGGTGCTGCTCTTGAAGCTTTAGAACGTTTAGATTTACGTGGAAAAATTCCAATAATAGGTATTGCTAAACGTTTAGAAGAACTTTATTTTCCTGGTGATTCTATTCCATTGTATTTAGATAAAAATTCGGAAACATTAAAGATTATCCAACAAGCACGCGACGAGGCACACCGTTTTGGTATAACTTTTCATAGAAGTCAGCGTTCTAAAAACTTTATTAAGTCAGAATTGAGCGATATTCCTGGTATAGGAAATACAACTATTCAGCAATTAATGCGCCTCTTTGGTAGTGTGGATAATTTAAAGAAACAGTCTTTTCAAAAGGTAGCCGATGAGATAGGTAGGGCTCGTACACTTAAAATATTTGAATATTTTAAATTGAATATAGAGTAATGATGTCCTTTTATTTTCTATCTATTGTTTTTTTAGTTCATTAATAGGTTTATCTTTTAAAAGCATGAATCTGATAATGCTTAAATGACGCCTATTCTTTATGCTTATTACATGCTGTTGATAGTTACCTGTTTATATTATTAATTATCTGTATAATAGATTAATATTGTTTTTTCTAGAAGTAAATAACTTTTAATTTTGAATTGTTTCTTTTCAAGCTTCAATTCATTATTCTTAATTCTTCTTGCCTATATATTACCAGGAACTTGTTCTGTTTTTTCTCACAAAATTGAATGACTTGAATATTAATTTTAGAAAGATTATATTTGCAGATATAAATTGATGATTTAATGACGGTACAAGAACTTTTCTTTTTGAAGAATATAAATGTACTAAAGAGTTAACTCTATAAAATACAGTAAGATATGATTGGAAAAATGTTTAGTACACCTCGTCCGAAGCGTTTTAGTATTACCACACGTTTTTATGATGCAGACAAAGAAGATTTTAAAGCGAGAGAAAGGAAATCAAAGTTGGAGGCGGGAATTATTGATGAAGAAGCAAAATACATTCCGAATGTGAAAGGTCAATTTCGTGCTGCAATGCCCAATGCTTCTCGCACGGCTGCTTCAGAACGTCAAAAGTCGAATAGAAGATTGCTAATAATTATAGCTATTTTGTGCTTGATTACCCTAATTGTTTTAAAATCTGGATACCTTAGCGATTTACTTTCTTTATGAGTGATATTATCCAACTCCTTCCGGAATCGCTAGCTAATCAAATTCATGCGGGTGAAGTGGTACAACGCCCTTCATCGGTTGTAAAGGAATTGGTTGAAAATGCTATTGATGCTGGAGCTTCTCAAATAAAAATTAATTTAAAAGATGCCGGTCGTACATTAATTCAAGTCATTGATAATGGATGTGGTATGTCATCTACTGATGCTCGAATGTCTTTTGAACTTCATGCTACTTCTAAAATCAAATCATCTGATGATTTATTTAATATTCAGACCATGGGTTTTCGTGGGGAAGCCTTGGCTGCAATTTCTATTGTGGCCGATGTAGAACTACGCACAAAACAGATTGCCGCTGAAGTTGGAACTTTTATTCATATTGTGGGATCGAAAGTTTTATCGCATGAGCCAACTCAGTGTGCTGAAGGCACAAACTTCATGGTTAAGAACTTGTTTTTTAACACCACCGCTCGTAGAAAATTTTTAAAAGCCGATAATACAGAGTTGAAACATATCGTTTCTGAGTTTCAACGTTTAGCTCTTGCTAATTATAGCGTAGCACTTAGTTTGTGGCACAATGATAATTTAATTTATGATTTGCCAAATGATGAAAATCTAAGAATGCGTATTATATCGGTTTTTGGCAAGGGAAGTAATCAGAAACTGATACCGATTGAAACGACTACTTCGGTGGTGAATATTTCTGGATTTATTGGTCAGCCTCGTTATGCTAAAAAAGGCTATGGTGAACAGTTTTTCTTTGTTAATGAACGATATATGAAACATTTATATTTTCATAAATCAGTTCTTACTGCCTTAGATAAGCTCCTACCACCTGGAACAAATCCCTCTTATTTTATTTTCTTTGAAGTTGATCCTAGTAAGATTGATGTTAATGTTTCACCAAATAAAACGGAGGTGAAATTTGAACAAGAGCGTGATATTTGGCATATTCTATCTGCCTGTATTCGAGAATCATTAGGTAAATTTAATTTAATGCCTTCCATTGATTTTAATCAGCAAGAAAGTATTGAAATTCCTGTAGTTAATTCACTTGAAAGAACAATACAGATGCCCTCGGTTAGTGTTAACACCTCCTATAATCCATTTCATTCGTCCACTGCCAATAGCTCATCGGTCTTTAGCAGTAAGATGAATAAAAATGCAAATAATAATATATCAAATCCATTACCTTCAACGAATTGGGATTCTTTATATCATCATTTTGAATCAACGAAAGATAGTCAAGATGAAATGCTTTTAGACGATAGGGAAACCAAGCATGATAAGCAAGAGTTGAATTTATATTCTTCTCTTCCATCAAAGCAAATGGAATCAATTGTTGAAAGGAAAAGCTTTCAATTGAATGGAAAGTATATTATTTCGCCCGTGAAATCGGGTTTAATGGTTATAAATCAGCATAGAGCGCATCAGCGGATTTTATATGAAAAATATTTAGCCTTGTTTCATCAGACAATTGTGCCTAGTCAGCAGTTACTGTTTCCACATCAAGTTGAGTTAAGCCGTGAAGAATCGATTCTTTTAACTACCCTTGAAAAGGAATTAGAACAAATCGGATTTAAAATAGAAGAAATTGAGCCCCATGTTTTTAAAATTTCAGCTGTTCCTTCGTTGATTGATGACATTAATCCTGTTCAGGTGTTGCAAAACATGCTTGCACGTTTTGATGAGTCGGAGCATGATTTGCGAAATCAAACGAATGAGCTTATGGCTGAAAAATTGGCCTTTGCTTCTGCCATTGATTATGGGAAGATTTTACTTGTTGAAGAGCAAATTCAGCTCATCGATCAATTGTTTGCTTGCGATATGCCCAATTATACATCAGATGGTAAATTAGTGCTTAACATGTTGACTATTGACGACCTAGATGGAATGTTTTCTTAATATATAAATAGATTTATCATGATCAATAATTTTAAAAGTCAGTTTAATCATGCGCCACTTGTGGTGAAGAACATTATTTTGATAAATGTGATGATGTTTTTGCTTAGTGTTGTTCTTGAATTTAAACACATTGATTTAAATCGGATTCTCGGATTATACTACATTGAATCGGCAAATTTTAATCCTTTTCAGATTGTTACTCATATGTTTATGCATGGAGGATTTACACATATTTTATTTAATATGTATGCTCTTTGGATGTTCGGACAAGTTCTTGAACGCGTTTGGGGTTCGAAGCGGTTTTTTGTTTTTTATTTTGTAACTGGTTTAGGGGCTGCTTTTTTACACATGATTACTATGGGGATTGAATTTTACCTAATTCAATCGCAAATGCCCTCTCAGTTGGTTCAAGAAGTTGTGCAGCAGGGGAGTACTATTTTCGCTGCGGGTAAGAATTACACCGATTTAAGCATGAGTGAACTGAATATTTTACTTAACACGCCAACAGTTGGTGCCTCGGGTGCTGTGTTTGGTGTTTTGCTTGGTTTTGGCATGTTGTTTCCTAACACGCAGCTCATGTTGTTGATTCCTCCAATGCCTATTAAAGCAAAATATTTTGTCATGATTTATGGTGCCATTGAGCTCTACTTAGGTTTCACTAGAACCGGAGGAAATGTAGCTCATTTTGCTCATATCGGAGGAATGCTATTCGGCTATTTCTTAATTATTTATTGGAATAGAAATAGAAGTAAATTCTACTAGTTTAAAATGGTGAATATGTCAATTATTCAAGAAGTTAGAAATTCATTTACAAAGGGAAGTATCATCACAAAACTCATTTATCTGAATGTAGCTTTGTTTGTGATTATTCATTTGATTGAAGTGTTGAGTTATTTAATTGGTTTTCAACTTGAGTTGATTTCTTATTTTGCTTTGCCAGCCGAATTAAATCTGCTGCTCACAAAGTTTTGGACTTGTATCAGCTATATGTTCATGCATGCCGATATTATTCATTTGCTTTTTAATGTACTTTGGCTTTATTGGATGGGTGAGTTGTTTCTGCGCTATTTTAATGCTAAACAGTTCTTTAGTGTTTATTTTTTAAGTGGTTTGTTGGGTGCATTGTTCTTCATTCTTCTTTATAATATTTCACCTCTTTTGAGTGAGCAGCTTTCTGTGGCACAACTTCTTGGTGCCTCGGCTGCTGTTTTGGGAATTGTAGCTGCTGTGGCAACTTACGCACCTAATCATCCGATTCGATTGTTTTTTATCGGAGAAATTAAATTGAAATATTTAGCTTTAATTTCGTTATTAGTATATGCCTTGGGATTGTCGGGAACAAATGCTGGTGGGCAAATTGCACACATTGGTGGAATGTGCTTTGGTTTTTTGTTTGTTGTTTTTCTTCGTCGTGGAATCGACATCACGCTTCCCCTGTGTTCCTTTATTTTTTGGCTGGAAAAAGTCTTCGATTTTAAACCTAAAATAAAGCTTAGTTATAGAAATCACAATCGAGCTTCCTTTTCTAATTCGTCGGTTCCAAAAAATCCGATTGATGATATTTTAGAGAAAGTGCGTTTGTCGGGCTATGATTCTTTGACGAGAGAAGAGAAACAGTCGCTTTTTAAAATGAAAAATCAAAATTGAGACTACTCTGTTGTTCGACAATTGCGATCTGTTCTTTTTTAATGCAAACTTCTCAATTTGATGTGCAATATGTTTGGAAATGAAGAAGAAAGTTTGTCTTTCGCATCTATCGGCGCTTAAGGTTGGGGCGGTTTGATTTCATATTGCAATGCACTATGCTGCTCTCTTAAAGTCCTTCGGATATGCTCCTATGCTAACGTTTGCAAATGTTTCGAGCGTCTGTTACTGGCGTTAGCCGGGTAAGGGATTGCAGTGGAAATCCTTTTAAGTGGGCTTTGGTTCTTGCCCACTTAAAAGATTGAAACGAAAAGCCCGACGGCAGAGCGTGGGATTGCGGTGGGGAGGAATGCCGGTACCCCCTAAAGAACCAATAGAAAATTTGTGCTGAAGAATAATAAATTGCTTAAATTTCAAGATACCCTTTATGGCAAGAACATTTAGTTGAAAAAACTACTAACTTTGCGGTGAAAATTTGAAATATAGAAATAAAAATATGCTTAACCTACGTTTTATTCAAGACAACGCCGATTTAGTTGTTGAAAAATTAAAGAAGAAGAATTTCGATGCTACTGCTATTGTAGCTCAAATTAAAGAGCAATATGCTCTAAAAAATGAAACTCAAAAGAAAGCCGATGAGTTGAAGGCCGAAATGAACCAAATTTCAAAGTCGGTGGGAACGCTCATGCGCGATGGCAAGAATGCTGAGGCTGAACTTGCTAAGGCTAAAACGGGCGAATTGAAAGATCAAATTAAGCTATTAGATGATGCTTTTGCTAAAATTGACGAAACGCTTTTTTCTCTTCAGGTGCAATTGCCTAACATTCCTTCTGAATTAGTGCCAAATGGTCGTCATGCTGAGGATAATGTGAATGTGAAGCAAGCGGGAGAAATTCCAAACCTGGGTGCTAATAATTTGCCTCACTGGGAATTGGCTTCAAAATATGATTTAATTGATTTTGAACTCGGCGTGAAACTCACAGGTGCTGGTTTTCCTGTTTATAAAGGTAAAGGTGCTCAAATTCAGCGTGCTTTAATTTCCTTTTTTCTTGCCGAGGCGAACAAAGCTGGCTATTTGGAAATTCAGCCTCCGCTGATGGTGAATGAGGATAGCGGTTTCGGAACTGGGCAGCTTCCCGACAAAGAAGGGCAAATGTATCATGCCACTGCCGACAATCTTTATTTAATTCCCACTGCCGAAGTGCCGGTTACTAACCTTTATCGCGATGTTATTTTAGATGAGGCGCAATTGCCAATCAAAAACTGTGCCTACAGTGCTTGTTTTCGTCGTGAAGCGGGTTCTTATGGTAAAGATGTTCGTGGCTTAAATCGCTTGCACCAATTCGATAAAGTGGAAATTGTTCAAGTAGTTAATCCCGCAGATAGCTATGCTATTCTCGATGAAATGGTGGCTCATGTTGAAAATTTGGTGAAGAAACTTGGCTTGCCTTATCGCATTTTGCGCCTTTGTGGTGGCGACATGAGTTTTACATCGGCTTTGACTTATGATTTTGAGGTTTATTCGGCTGCACAAGAGCGATGGCTGGAGGTGAGTTCGGTTTCAAACTTCGAATCTTTTCAAGCAAACCGTTTGAAATTGCGTTATAGAAACAATGAAACCAAAAAAACAGAAATAGCTCACACTCTTAATGGTAGTGCTTTGGCATTGCCCCGAATTTTAGCGGCTATTTTAGAAAATTATCAAACTCCCGATGGTATTAAAGTTCCTGAGGTGCTTGTTCCTTTTTGTGGTTTCGATTTCATCGGATAGTTTCAATTTTCAATCATAAAAATAAAGAGGGCGTTCGTTATTGAATGCCCTCTTTGTGTTTTATTTTTGCCTCAGAATACTTTTTTTTATGGGGTGCCGGCATTTTCATCGCTCGAGCCTGCACCATGCCGTCGCGCTTTCCACTTCAATCTTTTGCCTTCTTTGGTCGGCAAAAGGATTTCCGTTACAATCGCTCACCCGGCTGCGCAACATTAGGTTTAGTTTTTTTGGTGCTTTTATCCTGATTTTCTATTTGCCGATAGTGTGTCTTTTCAGCCTATTAGCTCGGAGCTTTTAATGCCGATTATTTCAAGATGTTTATCTTTTGTTTGAGATTATATTTCCATCATGATCTTTAAAATTTCCCATTATGATGAGAATTAAATCAATGAGTGTCCAAATTCCGCAACCACCAAATGTAATTAGTTGCAACACACCTGTCCCGATGTGCCCGTTGTAGAAACGATGTGCGCCAAATGGTCCTAAGCACAAACAGAATATTAACGTAATCAGCCATTGGTCATTCAATTCCGATGGTGCACGCATTTGACGAACACCACATTTTGGACAAATTTCAGCTACTTTTCTAATGATTTCTCCACACTCTGCGCAATATTTTTCATTTTCTTGTTTCATTGACTTTGTTTTTAAAAAGTTATTATCGCAAATATATTAAATTATTACTTCATGTCTATATTTATATATCTTTGTCTCCGCAAAAAAAATATGAATAACAAGCAAAGCGCACTTGTTGCATGTGATTATTTCATCGGGTGGAACTTTTATAAATTATTTTTCAATCCTCCTAAAAGAAATAGTGCTTTATATTTAAAAATAATTTAGAAGACCATGAAACTAAAGAAATTTACTCCCGAATTAGCAGAAGCTATCGTTGATGCTGGCTATGATCAATTTTCAGCAATTCAAGAACTTGCTATACCGAAAATTCGTTCAGGTGCCGATTTATTCATCATTGGTGAAAAAGGAAGCGGGAAAAGTACGGCTTTGGTGATGAGCATCATTCAGCAATTGAAAGAAGCTGTTGAAGAAGCTCCACGCGCCTTGATTGTGGTGAATAGCAAAGAAAAAGCCTATGAGTTGGAAGAATTATTTCAACTACTGGGAAGAAACACGAATTTGCGCACCTTTGTTGTTTTCGATAAGGGAATTTTGCAGTATCAAAAGAATATGATTTATGAAGGGCTCGACATTCTGATTGGTACGCCCAAGCGGATTGATGAATTGATGAGTACAACAGGCATACCGATGGTTAAGATTCGCATGCTTGCTTTCGATGATGTTGATTTCATGGTCACACAATTGCAGCAAAAGCTCATTTATCGTTTGGTTTATGCTTTACCCAAAGTTCAAACTATTCTCTTGGCTGAAGAATGGTCGGAACGCTTCGATGAACTGGAAGAACGTGCTCTGAAGAGCCCTTTGATTGTGGAATGCGAGGAAGATGAAGAGGCGGGTTTTTCTGATGAAGAGGAAATCGATGAAGAGGAAATCGATGAAGAAATCTTCGACGAAGAGTTTTCCGATGAGGAACTGCTTGATGATGAAGAATAAACAAGAATTTGAATAAGTGTTGTTTTCTTTTTCGTGTTGCCCTAGCTCATGCTTGAATGAATGTGCCGCACTGATAAATGCTTTTGCCCTTTCTGCCTTGCTTTGTTATTGAAAGAGATAGTGATAACTCTGTTTATTTATAAACTTTCACGCACTTTCTTGGGCAGACTTTCCACTACTAAATCATAGGAATGATTAATCAGTTCTTCAATCATTTGGCGAGCTAATCCTTCTTCAAAATAGAGACTATTCCACAGCCTTTTATTCATGTGGTAGCCTGCTGTAATGCTTGTGTATTCTTCGCGTAGAATTATGGCTCGCTCAGGATCGCATTTCAAATTGAGAATTTTCTTCTCCAAACCCAGCAGAGCAAACATTTTATTTCCCACTTTAAACACCACATTTGTATCATCAAAGGGCATTGATTCGCTTGCCGCATTTTTTGAGAGACAATAGTCCCTTATTTCTTCTATATTCATCGTTTTTTTAGACAAAGATAATCATTGATTTTAGTTTTCTTCTTTCGATTTTTCAAATCCTGCTTTTAGCTTATCAGTCTTGCTGATTTATACTAAAAGGGCAGGGTTGATGTGTTCAACTCTGCCCTTTTTTTTAATTGATAACTAAAGCGCCGATGCGGTGTAATGATTCATGCTATTTCCAGCCTGATATTGCCCGATAAACTCACTTCGAAAGAAGTAATTCAAATCAAGAGCAAGCCATTAATTGTGAATCAAGTTGCACCGTTGATTGTTGTGTTTACTTAAAGCTTTCGTTATACTTTTCAAAGAGGTATTCGATATCAATATTTTTGTAATATCCATCTTCTTTGTTCCTAATCTTCTCAGAAATCTGGTGTTCACCGAAGAATGCGGGTGCTGTCATTCTAAAAAATACGTTGCTACCGATATTTGTTCCTCCACTATTTATATGGATAAGAATAGGTGTCTCATCGCGCCCTTCCATTTGACCACAATATAATACTGTTGGTATTGACTCTTTTGTCCCCTTCACAAAGGGAATTAAAAAACCATCGCTATTAAATGCATATCCTGCCCCAATACTATATAAATTTGCTTTTCCTTTACACTCTTGTAGCATCCAACACTTTTGTTTTTTTGTTTTGATTTCTAACTCGCTCAGATCCGACTTTTCCATCATTTCCTTTTTATTTCCTGTCATTTTAACAAGCTGATAGTTGCTATAGATTAGTGTATTTGCCTTTGTTTGGCTTGTGGAATAAAGCCTTATCATTTTGATATCATCTGCCAATATCGTCCTTTTTTCTTTCGATGGATAACAAACGACAGAGATATTGCCTTTTTCAAATAGTTTAATTTCTGGAACAGAAAGGTTGCCTTCAATGGTTTCTCCCGATTTCAAATAGATTTCACCTGCTGCTGCAATCGACTTTAATAGTACTCTCTTTTGAGGATTATCAACGAGTTCATTTTTATTAAAATCATAAATCATCTGTGCGTGGCTTACCAATGTAGCTAGTACCATAAAAGTAAGGAGTAATAATTTTTTCATAAGTTTCATATTTTTCTGATCTTAGTACATAATTCCAATGCTGAAATTCAACATGTTGAATGGCTTGGCACCACCATAATTCAGACTTCTATATCCAACTCCCAACGAGAGAGCTGTCCCAGAGTTTATTTTATAAGCCACATCAAACCCACCACCATAAGAATAGTTTATAGTTGAATCGAAAGACATATCGCCCAATGTTATCCCGCCTGCAATTTCTACATGAGGAATATAGTAAAAGCTGCCCGATTTTATAGGCAACTGCCCTGCAATGAAATAGTTCAATAACAGTCCTGAAACATCATCTCTCTCCATTTCATCATTGGCAATAGCTTCAGAATTATCGAATGATATTTTATTTAGACCTATTTGATAGCCCATTGCAAAATAGTTACTTACGTAATTTGTCTTCTCTGCCATGTAGAGTGTTGAATTCATGTTATCGGAATTTTTACCCGATGAATAGGTTATTTTCCATCCTTTCTCGAAGTTGAAGCTATTAACAATGCCATTGTCCTCTAAATTATTCATATCCAGTTCGGCATAGTCTTTCAATCGCCATTCGCCAAGCGAATAAATCCAATAGGTATTGAATTCTTTTTCTTTTGTCGATAGCAAAACGACTGTCTTTTCCAACGGATTTTCACCATTTTCAATGCGCACAAACTTCACCTCGCCTTTATTTTGTCTTTTTTGTAAGAAATACGAAATTCCCAAGCGAACTCCATCAATTGGGTGTCCGATTGCGAAATAGGTTGCCATTTGTTTGTCAACGCTATCGGGCACATTAATCACAATATCAAAAAAATTGTTGGTTGACATCTTAGCCACATAGCTATCGGAAATATAGGGTATTGCCTTGCTATAATCTTTGCTTAATGTTTGCAACATTTCTTTTGCTCTACGCTCCAAATCTGCCTCGCTATCATAGCTTTTATTTAGATATTTGTCAATGAATTTTTTCACTGCCTCGCCTGAAATGGCAAAGTAGGCGTTGTCTCGATTATTTACTCCCCAAGTGTTCACCCCAATAATTTGATAGGTATCGTCATTCTTCATGACAAGTGGTCCGCCCGAACTTCCCGGGTCGATGGACGCACTATGCTGAATTGCACCAATTTCACTTGTTCCGATGAACATTTCATTTTTCACCGAATTATTCGAGATAATTCCCTTTCCCAATTGCCATGAAGGTTTACCATTTAATCCGGGAAATCCTGCTGAATAGACATCGGTTCCTTCTTCTTTCCGCTCGCCGATAATTGTAAGTCCGCTGCCGATTTTAAACTCATGTTTTTCAGGAAGTGCAATGAGTGCTAAGTCATATTCTTCGTCGGCTGCCAAAATGGTGCAACTGTCGAGTTGAATTTTGTTTTCAGTATGTCCAAACTCAATGTTTGCTGTTGTTGCCTGAGCCACCACATGTCGGTTGGTGATGATGTATTGCTGCTTTGTGCTTGGGTCGGTATAGATAAAACCACTACCAAAACCGTCTTTTCCGATCGATTCTAAACGATCAGCACTTTCGTTATAGCCATCGCGACGTATTCTAGTGGCTAAGTTCTGTAGAAATTCTTTCGAACTTTCCGAATAGTGTCCTCTCACAATAGGCACATTTTCTTTCAACACTTTTTGAGCTGAGGCTGTTGTTGCAATCATCGTTATTGCTACAACTAATAAAATAATTCTTTTCATAGAAATATAATTAATAATGTGATAAAATCAGTGCTAATTTGTTTTTTTAAACGGTTTAAGTGATTGGTATTTTTTCTATAGTATAATCAACATTTTTGCAATGTTAGTTTTTTTAAAAATTAAAAGCAATAAATTACTGCATATTTCTTAAATGTTAGTGTTCATGACCACCACACTCCACACAAAAAGGTGCCGAAACAGACGCATTGCATGTGTCTCACAACCTCCCGGGAAACGAAAACCATGAAATGCGTATAATAATATCGAACCGAATTTAAATCAATCCACAAACCCCGAACCACATTCACGCAGTGAGACGCATTCAATGCGTCTCTACGTTACGGCTATCCGCCGTTTCTGATTGCCATTCGGGATTATTCCATTGTTGCAACATCGCATGATTTGATAAATCCAACACGCCCGAAAAAGGCGTTTAGTTGAGACGCAATGGGGGTGCATTTCAAAACATGCTTGAAAAACAGTCTTTTAGTCGTTTGAAACAGCAAATTTCATGCTTTCCGAACTGCGGAGGAGCGTCAAAGGAGTTGTGCAGATGCATTCCTAAGTAGTTAGGAATGCCAAAGGAGTTGTGCAGATGCATTCCTAAGTAGTTAGGAATGCCAAAGGAGTTGTGCAGATGCATTCCTAAGTAGTTAGGAATGCCAAAGGAGTCGTGCAGATGCATTCCTAAGTAGTTAGGAATGCCAAAGGAGTCGTGCAGATGCATTCCTAAGTAGTTAGGAACGCCAAAGGAGTCGTGCAATTGCGTTCCTAAGTAGTTAGGAATGCATATGTTCTTGTGCGCTGACGGTCCTAAGCAGTTAGGAATGCATATGTTCTTTTGCGCTGACGTTCCCAAGCAGTTAGGAAAGCGATGTAAGTAGTGCGCTGATGTTCCTAAGCAGTTAGGAAAGCGATGTAAGTAGCGTGCTGACGTTCCCAAGCAGTTGGGAAAGCGATGTAAGTAGTGCGCTGGCGTTCCTAAGTTGTTAGGAAAGTGATGTAAGGAAGTGTTCAGGTATAATTCCGCCTAGCATTTTTACTTACCGTTAGGTGGGTGAGCGATTGCAGCGGAAATCCTTTTAAGTGGGCTTTGGTTCTCGCCCACTTAAAAGATTGTAGCGGAAAGCGCGACGGCATGGGCGATGGCTAGTGGAGGAGGAGGAATGCTGGCACCCCAAAAAGGAAGAGTATGACG
>JBKEAC010000091.1:0-26727 GCA_047971925.1 Mangrovibacterium sp. | reverse complement strand
TTGAAATCTACTGAAAACAACATTCATAATTTTCTTGATTGCAGTTCGAGTATGCCAAAATTGCCTGTGCTTTTCAGCTTGCCAAACTATCAATCTGCACATGAAACGAGCCATGAGCTTAGGAATCTCACACACGAGCATGACTATAATGGCGAGTTACATCTGACAACTAAAGAATAAATTATAAACAGATGAAAATAATTATTTTTTATACAAAGTATATTTATTGATTTTTGTCAAGTGCTGATTCGAAAATTTCTTTGTATATTGCACCACAATTAAGAGTGGTTTGTTTAACGTTAACCTAACACATACAACAAGACAAACAGCCTTCAACTTTCCGCAATTATTAAAGCACAGTAGATGATTGCAAACAAAAAAAGTGGGAAAATGAAACTCCACCCCTGCATGTCAAACAATGTAAAAACGGAGGTTCAAAAAAACAAAACCGCAAGCATGGAAACTTATTACCTTTTTTTGCTTGCATAATAATTAAAATTATGAGTTATTTTAATCAATCAATCAATCAATCAATCAGCTAAGTTAAGCTTTGCTATTCTGTTCATCGCCGTTGTGGGCTTTGTGGGCTGTAGTGAGGAATCAATAAATAGAAGCAATGTAACAGCGCATAATTTCGAATATTTAGACATTGATTTTGCAGACACTTCTGTTCCGGTAGAGCAAATTCAAGCAATATCTGAGAAGTTTCAGGAAAGGATGAACGAGTATATCATTGTAAAAGATGGTCTATACGTATATACTGCAAGCTCGGGAGCTGAAATTAATGTGTCGGAGCGTTTGTTTAACCGAGTTGTCGATATTTTGGAGGCTAATAACCAAGAAATAAAAGACGGTAAACTTATATTGACTGAAGACGGAACTCTTTCTGAGTTTGAAACAAGATCTTCTAGCTCAGTTTGCAAGTGTATTTGTCCGAATTGTCATTCAACAAAACCACCAGTAGTAGAAAAAGAAAAAGGTCTTTATGGTAGTAAAACTACAATTTATTACGATAGTGAACAAGCGCTAGACTATTATAGCGATTTTGTATATGGCGGTCCTTCGCTTTTTACTGGTTTTTTTGGAATAGGACTGCGCGGTGCTGGAGTTGTAGATTTATTTTGGGAGATTAATAAGGCATATGGCATAGCAATCTTCAGTGTAGATTTTATGCTGTGGATAGAGTATTTAAGCATAGATGGATTGGCGGAGAAAATGTTTAATGCAATTAGAATTGGCAGCATAAAGGTAGAGAGTGTACAAGACAATTTGACAGGTAATTTCACTATAACGGTTTACGACAAAGACGGGAATTATGTAGGGCGTCATACATTTAGAGGAATTCCTCCCGGTCAGTAGCATAAACTTATTAAACATTAAAACATTAAATTATGTATTCACACAAAATAAGTCCTAGAGGACAACTGATATTAGGTTTCGTATTTCTAGTGTTTTTGCCGCTTGTACTCGCTTTCTTTATGTGGCAAGCCGGCGATAAGGTTTGGTCTATATCACAAATATTCTTAGCCAGTCTAATATTTTCAAACCATTTCATCAAGGAAACAAGAGGCAAAAAAATACAAATTGCGTGTAAGTTATTTACACCTGTGGTTTGTTTGATTTTAGCTTTTTGTAATCCGCCTTTAACGAATGATTTGGCTCTAGTTTGTTTTTGTTTTGCGTTATTGTCTCTTATTGGTGCATTTGTGGAAAACAAAATCCTCAAACTTTCACTTGCGATTCCAATTATCGTGCTGGCATGTTGGTTTGCCAATAAGTATTAACGCAACTGTGAGAAGCTGCTTGCATCGCAAGAGCAAAGAGAGTGTCTGAATGCTTTTTTTTCGAACACTCTCTTTTTTATTTTTTGGAATGAAAAGACGCAAAGTTTTTTTTTAGATTGTTGGATTGTTAGATATTAGATTGTTGGACTTCGTCATGCCGAGGAACGGATGCAAAGTCCGAAATCGGATATCCGGCATCCGTTATCCTATAAACAAACAACACTTCAAATGTAATATTTCAATTATATCGAGTTTATAGTCTGAATAGGAAGTATATTTTAACCGCAGCTAAGTTGCAAACAAATCAGAAAACCAATGAAAAACTAAGTTGTCTTTTGCAAAGCACAGTAGCCAATAAATATTGACATGAGCTTGGCAACAAATGGATTTTTCAAAAAAATTTGGAAGGGTGTGAAGAAAGATGTGCAATGTGTAAGCTCAACCCCAAAAGAAACATGCATATGGGCAGGTGCAGGTTCAACTGCCTAATACATTTACACTGGCGTTACAGTAATATATTGTGTATTTTTAATTGTAGTGTGGAAAGGAATTTCTTGGATTAGTAACAGATGTTTAAAAGCTTAAAAAACAACAATAAATTTGTTTTTCAAAGAAAATTGCTTTAACTTAGTGGCTATAATAAATATAGGAGGAACGAGAAATGAAAAGGAAATTTGTTATTTTATTGAGCTTACTGATGAGCGTTTCGTTGGTTCAGGCGCAAAAAACAACTAGAAAGGAGCGTGAGGCAATTAAAAAAGAAAACACCAAAGAGCTTTTAGCCTCTCAACATTTTACCTTTGAAGCTACTAGTGCACAACCCATGTCGGGTCGTCAAATTAACTTGACTTCCGATTATGAATTGACCCTTCACGGCGATACCATAGAAGCCTATTTGCCTTATTTCGGTCGTGCCTACACAGCACCAACTTCGCAAAATGAAGGAGGAATAAAGTTTAAAGAGCTTGCAAAATCGAAAACGGAAACATTTAACGAAAAGAAATCAATGTATAACTATGAAATTGAAGTCGATGCCAACGGCGATAATTACACCCTAGTGCTTCGAGTTGGCTCAACTGGTTATGGTTATCTCACCGTGAATAGTAATAGTCGTCAGCCGATTAGTTTTTCGGGAGAATTAAAATTCGATTGATTGAAGGATTGTAAGAATGTTTAACAATGTGAAATTTCCATTAAAAAAAAGCAGACTAATGTAATTGTGTAAGATAGCATGACATTTTGTTATACTTTAGCAAAATATAAATGGGGAACCGTAGTTATTAATAGATTTATTCTTACACAATGAAAACTAAATTAGAGTACATTTGGTTAGATGGCTGTCAACCACAACAAGGAATGCGTTCAAAAACGCGTGTTGCAAACAACTTTAGCGGCAAATTGGAAGACTGTCCAACTTGGACGTTCGATGGTTCATCAACACAGCAGGCAGTGGGAGGTTCTTCAGATTTACTCTTGAAACCTGTTTTCATTTGTCACGATCCAGCTCGCAAAGATGCTTATTTAGTGATGTGTGAGGTTTTATTGCCCGATGGCACTGCACACCCCACGAATGGTCGCGCAAAAATTGCGTCGAACAATGAGGATTTTTGGTTTGGTTTTGAGCAAGAGTATTTCTTGTATGACATGGAAACACACAAGCCTTTAGGTTTCCCTATTAATGGATATCCAGCACCTCAGGGTCCTTATTATTGCGGTATAGGTGCAAAAAGTGCATTCGGAAGAGACATTGTGGAAGAACATTTTGATATTTGTTTAGAAGCTGGATTGAACATTGAGGGTATAAATGCCGAGGTTGCTTGCGGGCAGTGGGAATATCAAATTTTTGCAAAAGGTCCTTTTTCGGCGGGTGACCAAATTTGGGTTTCACGCTATTTGCTAGAAAGAACTTGCGAAAAATATGGCGTCTATGTGGAATGGCACCCAAAACCACTGGGTAAATATGCCGATTGGAATGGTTCGGGCATGCATGCGAACTTTTCAAATCATGCGATGAGAACAGTTGGTGATAAGAATATTTTTACTGCAATATGCGAGGAATTTGGCAAACATGTGCCAGAACATATGGCTGTTTATGGAGCTTATAACGATGAGCGTTTAACTGGTCGCCACGAAACGGCATCGATACACGACTTTAGTTATGGAGTTTCCGATCGTGGTTCTTCAATTCGCATCCCAATCGGAACGGTTGAAGATGGATGGAAAGGAAGAATGGAAGATCGTCGACCAGCATCAAATGGCTGCCCTTACGAAATTGCCGCCGTTATTATTGATACGACGAATAAAGCAAAATATTAGTTTGTTGGTTTGTTGGATTGTCAGATTTTAAATGACAGTTCAGGTTTAGTTTTAGGTTTGGAAGGGTGCTCAATTTATTTGGGTGCCCTTTTTTGTTATTTATAATTTCTCGTCTATGGTTATTGCCAATGCTTTTGTTTGTTTGATTGTCAGTGTTTTATTCTTCGTGAGTTTCTGATTGCAATGTTTTGCTTGTATAGAGAAGTTGAGCGCTAATGGCTGTGTTTTTCCTTGAAAGCACTTTAAAAAGAGCTGTTGTTTAGCTTTATTTAGTGAGCTGGAAGTTAAATCTTTCTCAAATCATTTAATAATAGCTTGATAGTGTTGTGTATTTGAAAAAAAGCAATACTTTTGCATCTCCGATTGTTATCCTTAATTGGGATGTTCGGCAAAATGTTGATAATGTTGCAGATGTGATTTTTTGCTAGCTGCCCGAGTTGGCAATAGAAAAGCATTGTGGCAGACGGATTGTTGAATGACCATTATTTAGGTTATTAATTTAAAATTTTAAGCAAGTGGATAGTTTATCTTACAAAACCGTATCGGCCAATCCGGCGACGGTAAACAAAGAATGGGTTCTAGTAGATGTAGCTGGAATGCCATTAGGGCGTGCTGCTAGCGCTATCGCAAAGATGTTGCGTGGCAAGCATAAGCCAAATTTTACTCCTCACGTTGATTGTGGAGATAATGTGATTGTTATCAATGCTGAGCAAGTGAAGCTTACAGGTAACAAACTTAACGACAAAATTTACCTACGTTTCACTGGTTACCCAGGAGGACAGCGTGAGCAAACGCCATCGGAGTTGTTGAAAAAACACCCAGAGCGTTTGATTGAAAAAGCTGTGAAAGGTATGTTGCCAAAAAACAGTCTAGGACGTAAAGTTTACGGTAACATGAAAGTTTATGTTGGAGCAGAGCACAAACATGAGGCTCAATCTCCAAAAGTAATCGACTTAACCACCATTAAACTGTAAGACATGAGCGTAATTAACACAATTGGTCGTAGAAAAGAAGACGTTGCGCGTATTTACATGAGTGCAGGTAGCGGTAAAGTTACAATTAACAAAAGAGATTTAAACGAGTACTTCACAACAGGAATTTTACAGTACATTGTTTTGCAACCACTAAATTTGCTAGGTGTTGCCGGACAGTATGACATTAAAGTAAATCTTGACGGTGGCGGTATTAAAGGTCAAGCGGAAGCTCTTCGTTTGGCAATTGCTCGTGCTCTTGTTGAAATCGATGCTGATAATAAATCACCTCTTCGTCAGGCAGGATTTATGACACGCGATCCTCGTGAGGTTGAGCGTAAGAAACCAGGTCGTCCAAAAGCACGCAAACGTTTCCAATTCTCAAAACGTTAAGATTTTATTTTTTTTATTCAACAGAACTACTGTGGATCTGAAACTTTTGAGACTTCCATCTGTTTGGTGGAACTACCCAGAAGTTGCTTTTGCACAATCAAAAAGTTAAAAAGATGCCAAGAACAAATTTCCAAGAACTATTGGACGCAGGTGTACACTTTGGTCACCTAAAACGTAAGTGGAATCCAAATATGGCTCCATACATCTTCATGGAGAAGAACGGAATTCACATTATCGACTTGCAAAAAACAGTCGTGAAAATCGACGAGTCAGCTGCTGCTCTAAAACAAATTGCCAAATCGGGACGTAAAATACTTTTCGTAGCTACAAAAAAACAAGCTAAAGACATCGTTGCTGAAGCTGTGGGTAATGTAGGTATGCCTTTCGTAGTTGAACGTTGGCCAGGTGGTATGTTGACAAACTTCCCAACTATTCGCAAAACGGTGAAGAAAATGAACTCTATCGACAAAATGATGAAAGATAGTGGTCAGTGGGGAAGCCTTTCAAAACGTGAAAAACTTCAAATCGATCGTCAACGTGCGAAATTAGATAAAATCTTCGGTTCTATTGTTGACCTTTCTCGTCTTCCAGCTGCAATCTTCGTGGTTGATGTGTTGAAAGAGAAAATCGCTATTAAAGAAGCTCAAAAATTGGGTATCCCTGTTTTTGCAATTTGCGATACAAACTCTAACCCTGATGGTTTAGATTTCGTTATCCCTGCAAACGATGACGCTTCGCAATCAGTACGCCTAATCACTCGCATAATGTGTGAGGCTATTGCTGAAGGTTTATCGGAACGCAAAGTAGAGCGTGAGAAAAACGACGACGATAAATCAGATGATGAAGATGATGATTTCGAAGAAGTAGAAGTTGACGCTCCTGCAATCGACGATGAAGAATAATTATACCAATATACAATTAAAAAATAAATTGATATGGCTGTAACTGCTGCAGATGTTAAAAAACTTCGTGATGCCACAGGTGCTGGTATGATGGATTGTAAAAATGCACTTACTGAAGCTAATGGCGACTACACTCGTGCGGTTGAAATTATCCGTGAGCGTGGTAAGGCAATTGCAAACAAACGTTCAGATCGCGAAGCTTCTGAAGGTGCAACTTTAGCTGGTGTGAGTGCCGATGGTAAATTTGGCGCAATTATCGCTTTGAACTGCGAAACCGACTTCGTGGCGATTAACGAAAAATATGTAGCTTTCGCAAGAACTATTCTTGATTTAGCTATTGCTAACAAGCCAGCTGATTTGGCTGCTCTTTTAGCTCTTCCTCTTGATGGTCGTCCACTTGCTGAACAAATTGCTGAGCAATCGGGTGTGATGGGTGAAAAACTTGAGGTTTCATATTATGCTAATCTTCAAGGTGAATTAGTAGCTCCTTATATTCACCCAGGTAACAGATTATCAACTTTGGTTGCTTTCAACCAAGTGGTAGCTGATATTCAAGTGGCTAAAGACGTGGCAATGCAAGCTGCTGCAATGGCTCCTGTTGCTTTAGATAAAGATTCAGTTCCTGCTGAAGTGGCTGCTAAAGAATTGGAAATTGCAAAAGAAAAGTTCCGTCTTGAAGGTAAACCAGAAGAAATGCTTGATAAAATTTCTCAAGGTGCTCTTGTGAAGTTCTATAAAGAAAGTACTCTTGTGGAGCAAGCTTTCATTAAAGATAACAAATTATCGGTTGCTCAATATCTTTCTGGTGCTCAAAAAGGTTTGGCTGCTACAGGTTTTGTTCGCTTTTCATTAGGAGAATAATTCTTGTTTCGATAGAAATAGGGAAGCCCTGAGTTTGATGCTCAGGGCTTTTTTTTGTGCGCTATCAACTAAGCTCTTCTCTTTTATACTCTGTTTATTGGCGCATTGCACGGCATTCTTTATTCTACTATCTTCGAGCCCTATCGGGCTTATCGTTCGCAAAACTTCAAGTCATCTTCAAATCATACAAAACATGCAAGCCTGAAATAATCCCGAATAGCAATCCGAAACGGCTGATAGCCGTACCGTAGAGACGCATTGCATGCGTCTCCGTGCGTGATTGCGGCGTGTTGTGTTGATAATTCGGTGCCTATACATTATATATACATACGCAATTCAAGGTGTCGTACCTACGGCACTCATGAGCAAACCGCACCGTTTCTCCCTCCACACACAATGAATTGTGGGGCTAATGAGGTGTCGTCGCACTGCAACTAGAACTGAACACCCTTTTTCGGGCGTGTTGAATTAAGACCGTGCGACAGTCTTTGTTTATAGACGCGTTGCATGTTGATTTAATTAAATGGCAAAAAGATCATGCTCATGTGCACCATGCTTCTGAGAACCGACAGCAGACTGTTGCAAGCGTGTTGTAAGTGTATTGAAAGCCCTTCCTTCTTTATGCTACGAACAACAAAAGCGTCATTATTTTTACCAAACTTATTCTAGTAGCCCCAATTTATACGATTTTCGCCATTTTTTTTGCTTTATTTCATGCATGCGACTAGGAATTCTAAATCAATATTTCCTTAATATAGGTTAATTGCATGTTAATTAATATCGAACTGTTTGGTAATTCAAAAATGATTGTGTAAATTTATAGCTGTAATTCAGTAATTGCTATTTAATTTTATTACAAACCAATTAAATTATCACAAAATGGAACTAAAAAAGACAAACAAAGCAAACTTGGAAAATAAGAGAGTTATTTTCATGCAAGTAGGACTGGTTCTTACTTTGGGAGCAATCTTTTTTGCTTTTGAGCAAAGTACACAAGCAGAGCCGGTAGAAAAATTGGGCGTAATGACCTATACCCATGTTGAACCCGACGTTGTGCCAATAACCCGCGTTGAGATACCCAAACCGCCATCACCTCCGATGAGGGTAATTGAAGAATTTGTTATCGTAGAAGATCATGTGCCATTGATTGATGAAATTCCCGAAATCATTGTCGACGATGTGCCCATTGTTGTTGCTCCAGCGATTGCGCAAAAAGCAGAGGAAGCTACGGATAGTGGGATCATTTGTGTTTTTGAACAGATGCCCGAATTTCCTGGAGGTGTAGCTGCTTTGCGAGCATATATTAGTAAAACAGTGAAATATCCAACATCAGCACTTAATAACAATGTGCAAGGAACAGTTTATATTTCATTTGTAGTAAATCAAGATGGTGGTATTGAAGATGTGAAAGTGCTTCGTGGTGTTGACCCCGATCTGAATGAGGAAGCGATTCGAGTAGTTCAGTCAATGCCTAAATGGAAGCCAGGTATGCAAGGCGGTAAAGCAGTGCGAGTGTCGTATCAAGTACCTGTAAAATTTGAGATGCAATAAGAAGATATGAACGAAAGCATGAGATGATAATTAATAACCTGAGTTTCGGATAAGCTTTCACTACAGGATTTATTTCAAAAATAACTGAACTTAGGAACCTTTTGCTCTGTTTTTGGTATAAATTTCGCCTTTCCCACTCGAAGAGAGGCTCTGCGAGTTCCACCAAACCAATAAAAACAATTATACCTTGGTGAAATATTCCGATATTCCTTCGAGAAAAAGCCTCGTTTCTGTTCAAAAACAGAACATCTGAGGCAAAACCTTATCCGTAACGCAGGTTAATAAATGAGCATTTGAGTGTTGTAATCTTGCAGAATGAAATTAACAAATGCCCTTAAAGCTCTGCATTGATTAAAAGTGTAGCGAAGTCTATTTTAACAACAAAAAAGGGAATGAATGTGAAGAAATTCCACTCAAATGTGCTTTATTTTAACGATAAGGATAAAAAAAATTATTAAAAGCCAATATTTTTGCATTAGATAGAAAAATGTTTCTATCTTTAGGCTCTGAAATATGAGTTAAATAAAATAACCAGATAAATAACCAAGTTATAAAAGCTTAATTATGGAATTGAAAAAGTCTAATAAAGCAGATTTAGAAAACAAGAAAACGGTTTTCATGTTAGCTGGTCTGGTATTGACTTTAGGAATTACTTTGTTTGCATTTGAATATAAAACGCATGCAGAACAAGTAGCTTCTTTAGGAACAGTACAAGAGCAAGTTGTTGAGGAGGAAATTATTCCGATCACTCGTATGGCAGTACAACAACCACCTCCACCTCCACCTCCAAAAATTGTTGAGGTGTTAAATATCGTTGATGATGATATGGAGCTAGAGGAAGAATTAGAAATTGAGTCTATCGACGATAGCAACGAACCTATTGTTGTAGCTCCAGTAATTACTCAAGCAGCCGAAGTTGTTACCGAAAGTGAAGTTTTCATCGTGGTAGAACAAATGCCTGAATTCCCAGGAGGTGTCAATGCAATGCGTGCTTATTTAGGTAAAACAGTGAAATATCCAACTTCAGCACTTGAAAATGGTGTGCAAGGAACGGTTTATATTTCATTTGTTGTGAACCAAGACGGTAGTATCGTTGATGTGAAAGTACTTCGTGGTGTTGATGCTTCTCTCGATAAAGAAGCTGTTCGCGTAGTTCAATCAATGCCTAAATGGAAGCCTGGAAAGCAAGGAGGTAAGGCTGTACGTGTGTCTTATCAAGTGCCGATTAGCTTCAAGCTTCAATAAAAATTTATGGTATCAATAGTAAGTAATCCTGGTTCTGATTTTTTCAGAATCGGGATTTCTTATCTTTAAGATTTTGAAACATGATTGAAGTAAAAGAAATATTAGAAAGAAAAGAAACAGCTGTATTGGTGGGGCTCATCACCCCGCAACAAGATGAGCGTAGGGTGCAAGAGTATCTCGATGAATTGGCTTTTTTGACCGATACAGCAGGTGCAATTGTTCTCAAACGTTTCGTGCAAAAACTCGATAATCCTCACCCTGCTACTTTTGTCGGCTCGGGAAAACTTGAGGAAATACAAAACTATGTGAAAATTCATGAGGTAGATACCGTAATTTTCGATGATGAGTTATCGCCTAGTCAGCTGAGAAATATTGAAAAGGAACTTAATTGCAAAGTGCTCGATAGAACCAATCTTATTCTCGATATCTTCGCAACTCGTGCGCAAACTGCTCATGCTAAGGTGCAAGTAGAGCTTGCACAATATCAATATCTACTTCCTCGACTCACTCGCATGTGGACACACTTGGAACGCCAACAAGGAGGAATTGGTTCACGCGGACCAGGTGAAAGTCAGATTGAAACCGACCGACGAATTATTCTCGACAAAATTGCCTTGCTTAAAGAAAAGTTGAAGAAAATCGACAAGCAGATGATTACGCAACGTAAGAATAGAGGCAAGCTCACACGTGTGGCATTGGTTGGATATACCAACGTGGGAAAGTCAACGATCATGAATATGCTCGCAAAATCAGAAGTGTTTGCAGAAAATAAACTCTTCGCTACCCTCGATACAACTGTGCGGAAAGTGGTGATTGGAAACATTCCTTTTTTACTTTCCGATACCGTAGGGTTTATTCGTAAATTGCCACATGATTTGGTTGAATCGTTTAAGTCAACTCTCGATGAAGTGCGCGAAGCCGATGTTTTAGTCCATGTGGTTGATATTTCAAATCCAACTTTTGAAGACCAAATTGATGTGGTTAATCAAACCTTAGCAGATATCGACTCGAAGGCTAAAACAAACATCTATGTTTTTAATAAAATTGATGCCTTTCACCACGAGGAAAAAGATAGCGATGATCTTTCAGAACGCACAAAACAGAACCTTTCTTTAGACGATTGGAAAGAAACATGGATGAGCAAAACGGAGGCTGACTGTTTGTTTATTTCTGCCACGCAACGCCAGAACATCGATGAATTTAAGCAGGTGCTTTATAAGCAGGTGCAAGAAGTACACGTGAGCCGATTCCCTTACAATGATTTCCTTTATGATCCGGAATGGATTGTTGACAACTCAAAAGAAGGCGATGACGAAATTGAGGAGGAATAACGGGAGGAATAACGGGAGGATTGAAGAGGTGTTTCTTGTGCGATTATTTTGCCCGATGATTTGCTTGCTAGTTGAACAATGGAGCACTTTCATAGTTGCAAAACTAAGCTGAGAATATACTTCAGAAGCAAGGTCAGACCTGTCTGCATAACGCTTTCATGCATGACTAGTTTTTTTTTTTGTTTGAAGTTTTTGGTTTATAATAAAAATAGTATAATTTTGCACCCTTAATCATAAATACATAATTATAATGGAAAATTTTAGAATTTACTTTCTAGATGTTTTTAAAAACAATTACGCCAATTTTAAGGGTAGAGCAAGCGTGAAGCAATATTGGATGTTCGTATTGTTCTATGCTATCATTCTTATTGCTGGAGCTATTCTTGACAATGTTCTTGGCATGACTATGGCAGGAACCCCTTATGGTACTTGCTATTTTATAGCAGCTTTGGCATTAGCTCTTCCTCAATTAGGTTTGGCTGTTCGTAGACTGCATGATTCAAACAAAAGCGGATGGTTTATGTTGCTTGCGATTATACCTTTTGCAAACTTATATTTAATTTATCTATTGATTAAAGGTGGCGATTTTGGGGCAAATAAATACGGAGAACCAGTTAAATAATTTAACTTTGTTTTCATGATAAAAAGGCACATTCTGAAAAGAATGTGCCTTTTTTTTATAATATTAAATCAAGATGAGCTGTGATGTTGTATTAAACACTATATTTGAACATTGAAAACCCAAAGCGTTATTGAACCAAGAAGATAATTAAATTGTAGATTATATACATCAATTAAAAAAGGTAAAATGAAATTACGATTATTACTTTCATGCTTACTTTTAGCATCGCTAAGTAGCATGGCACAGAAAAAGTCAGAAAAACCAAACATCATTGTCATGTTTTCTGATGATGTTGGTGAAACCAACGTGAGTTTATATAGTAAAGGAGTGATGGGATATCGCACACCAAACATCGATCGAATTGGTAAAGAGGGTGTAGTATTCACCGATTACTATGGCGAGCAATCATGTACCGCAGGACGTGCAGCATTCATCACAGGGCAATATGCAGTGCGTGTGGGTTTGCCTAAAGTGGGCTTAGTGGGTTCTCCTCAAGGATTGAGCGATAAAGATGTTACTTTGGCAGAAATGCTTAAACCGCTTGGTTATGCCACTGGTCAGTTTGGTAAAAACCACTTGGGCGATCGCAATGAGTTTCTTCCAACAGTTCACGGATTCGATGAGTTCTATGGTCACTTATATCACTTGAACACATTTACTGAAATGTTCGACAAAGATTATCCTCGCGATGATAAAAGTTTTGTCGAAAAGTTCGGACCTCGTGGTGTAATTGAAAGTTATGCATCAACAACCGATGATACTTCTTCTGATCCTCGATTCGGTAAAGTTGGCAAGCAAACCGTGAAAGACACTGGCGAACTTACTGAAGAGCGCATTAAATTGCTCGACGAAGAATTTACAGATAGAGCTTTGGCATTCATTCGCAAGAATGCAAACGACAAAAAACCTTTCTTCTGCTGGTATAACACTAGCCGCATGCATTTCCCTACTATTCTTGCCGATAAATGGGAAGGGGTAACGGGTCAGGATTTATATGCAGATGGTATGAAAGAACTTGATTCTTATATCGGTCAAATTCTTGATCTTCTCGATGAGTTAAAAATTGCTGATAACACAATTATTCTTTGGACTAGCGATAACGGTCCGATGACAATGAACTGGCCTGATGGTGGTATGTCGCCTTATCGCTCAGAAAAAGGAACGAACTGGGAAGGTGCATTCCGTGTGCCTTGTGTAATGAGATGGCCAGGCGTGATTAAACCCGGAACTGAACTTAATGGTTTGGTTGCTCACCACGATTGGTTCCCAACGCTCTATGCTGCTGCAAGTGGTAATGATAATGTGGCTGAAGAATTGCTAAATGGCAAAACAGTGAATGGTGTTAATTATAAAGTACACCTCGATGGCTACAACATGGTGCCTTATTTGAGCGGAAAAGTTCAAGAAAGTCCTCGTGAAGATTTCATGTATTTTGGCGACGACATGTCGCTAATGGCATTGCGATATAACGATTGGAAATTCACTTTCGCAGAACAACGTGCCACTCCTGGTACTTGGGATTTATGGCGTGACCCATTCGTAGAGCTTCGCGTGCCTCGCATTGAAAACCTTCGACGCGACCCATTTGAAAGAGCTCAAAAAGAAAGTACAACCTATGCCATGTGGATTCAAGACAAACAATTTATGTTAGTTCCAGTGAGTGTGTATGCTGCCAAAGCTGCTGCTTCTTTCGAGAAGTTTCCGCCTCGTGGTGTTCCAGCCAATTACTCGCTATCAAATGTGTTGAAATCTTTACAAACTACAGTGCATTAATAGCCAATGGGCGATGAATAGGAAGTGCGAAAGAAACTAGTTTCTTTCGCACTTTTTTGTCTTTAGCAAAATCAATGACGAGCGCATTCTTTCGCTTATCGCATGCTCATCTTGTTAAAACAAAAAGGAATTTAGAAATTTATGAAGCTAAAGATGTCCGTTTATCCTCAGGATTAAATGGAAAGTTGTATTTTTGAAAAATATTCGCAATTTGTTAGCGGATTGTGCTATTAACTAGTGCTAGAATGGGTAAAATTAAAATGTATACAGATGACTTTAGATAAAGCTTTCGATAGTGGACTTTCGGTTGATGAGATTAATAAACTTCTCGCTGATGGATTAATTGGCTGGCTTGGCATTCAATTGCTAGAAATAAACAATCAGGGATTAGTGGCATCAATGCCTGTGAATGACCACACCATGCGTCCCGGTGGAATTTTGCATGGCGGTGCTAACTTGGCTTTCGCCGAAACGCTGGCAGGAATGGGCAGCATGCTTTTCATGGATAATAAAAAGGAAGATGTGAGGGGGATTTCTGTAACAGCCAATCACGTGGGGGCTGTGAGCGACGGACTGCTTAGGGCTGAGGCGAAAATTATTCATAAAGGGAGAACGACTCATTTGTGGAATGTAGATATCTTTCGTGAAGATGGAAAACTCATTTCAACAGCAAGAGTTACAAACATGATTGTGCAGCGATAAATAAATTGACAAATAACACGCAATTTACACCACCTTAAATGAGCTGATTGTTTTGCTGTAGAAACGTAGCTCGCAAATGAAAAGATTAAGCGCATATAAATGATAAAACAAACGATAAACACACTTCTGCTGAAAGGAGAAACTTTTGCCGTTTGGGCAAAACAAGGGGAAAAGGCTCAGATGATGGTGGCTAAACCACACGAGATAAGCTTTCTTCAGGATGATCTAGAGCTCGATGAGATGCAGGGATTCATCTTCGCACCTTTTCAAAGAAGTGAAACTTGTCCATTGGTCATTTTGCATGGCAAACATCTAAAAAGTGAAGCTGAAATTGCAGCGTTTCAACCAACAGCACTTCAAGCCTTCGCTGAAAAGCAACAAGTGCGACGAAAACCATTCATCATTAATCAAACACAGTATGAAGATGATGTGAAGGAAGTTGTTTCGGAATTGAATAAAGGCAACATGTCGAAACTGGTACTTTCGCGCATTCACGAACAAAGACGTGGTGCCGATGTGGGGCAAATCTTTCAAAGCTTACGCCATGAAAATCCGCGCGCAATGGTCTATGTGGTGAGCATTCCAAAAGTAGGAACATGGATTGGAGCAACTCCTGAAATATTGTTGCAATCGAAAGGCGATAACTTCGAAACTATGTCGCTCGCAGGAACGCAAGCTAAGCAAGATGATGGCGACTATCGATGGCGAACAAAAGAAATTGAGGAACAAGCATTCGTGTCGCGCTATTTGTTGGAAGCATTCCACGATTTAAACATTCATCCCTATCTCACGCAAGGACCCGACACCCTAGAAAGTGGAACGGTGGCACACTTGAGAACAAATTTTCAATTTGAAAGAAAATTATTAAACGGAAAGCTAAGTCAGTTTCTTAAACGCGTGCACCCAACTCCTGCCGTGTGTGGTTTGCCTAAAGCCGATGCCATGAACTATATAAGCAAAATTGAAAAACACAAACGACGATATTACACCGGATATCTTGGCACTTGGCAAATGGAGGGCGAAACCAATTTGTTTGTTAACTTGCGATGCATGGAGCTTGTGGGCAATCAATGTCTGATTTATGTGGGAGGAGGCATTACATCGAGGTCGATAGCAATTGAAGAATGGGAAGAAACAGAAAAGAAAGCCCGTGTGTTGACCCCTCTGCTAGTTCAGGTGGAAGAGAAAGATTAGAACCAAGCTAGCAGTGATTCAACTTGAACCAGCAATGTTTCGCTGTTACATTAGAGCATTAATAAATGAGATTAAAAGATACGATAACAAGTGAGGAAGCTCTCGGCAAGAACTTAAAGGCGAGGCATGACGATGCAGAAGACAACGGCAAAGCTGCACTTACGCATTATTTTCACAATAGCACTGACGATGTTGCCGAATCCTATAAATCGGCAGCAATAGATAGGGTTAAAGAGGTCATGCAATATAAGTTTCCTCAAGAAGAGATTCCTGAGCTGCTTGCAGAAGAGGCCTTACAATATGTACTTTTTGATTACTCGAAAGATATTCCATTTCCAACTCCAGGAAAACCTAAATTTCATTTCATTGATTTATTTGCAGGTATTGGAGGAATCCGATTGGCATTTCAAAATCTAGGGGGTAGATGTATTTTCACTAGCGAATGGGACGAAAAGGCAAAGATGACCTATGAAGCTAATTTCGGGGAAGTGCCATTTGGAGACATCACCAAAAAATCAACGAAGAATTTTATTCCCGATGGTTTTGATATTCTTTGTGCAGGATTTCCTTGTCAAGCATTTTCCATTGCAGGCAAAAGAGGTGGGTTTGAAGATACGAGAGGAACACTCTTTTTTGATGTGGCTGAAATTATCAAAACAAAACAGCCTAAAGCATTTTTTCTAGAGAATGTGAAGGGTCTAATCAATCATGATAAAGGAAGAACATTGCATACAATTCTAAATGTCTTGCGTGAAGATTTAGGTTATTTTGTGCCCGAACCTCAAGTAATGAATGCCAAAGATTTTGGCGTTCCACAGAACCGTGAGCGCATATTCATTGTGGGTTTTAGAAACGATTTGGGAGTTTCATCGTTTAATTACCCTAAACCAAGTGGTCGCAAAGCAACATTTGCTGATGTGCGAGAAGAGAAAACAGTTTCGGTAAAGTATTATTTGTCGACAATTTATGTAAATACATTGAGGGCTCATAAGCCTAGGCATGCAAGTAAAGGAAATGGATTTGGCTATGAAATTATTTCCGACGATGGAACTGCCAATGCCGTTGTGTGCGGAGGAATGGGAAGAGAGCGGAATCTGGTTATCGACCATCGGTTGAAAGATTTCACCCCTGTTACACATGTCAAAGGAAATGTGAATAGGGAGGGAATAAGAAAGATGACTCCGCATGAATGGGCAAGACTTCAAGGATTTCCCGATGAGTTTATTATTCCTGTAGCTGATGCTTCCGCCTATAAACAGTTTAGTAACTCGGTTGCTGTTCCTGCTATTCAAGCCACTGCAAATGAAATCATCAAAATACTCGAAAATGTTAAAAGGAAATAAAGGGGAGTGGAGTGTGGTTTATGTTTTACTAAAAATTCTTGCCGACCAAAAGCTTTATGCTGGTAATGAAAGTCTGGAGCGTATTGATAGCTTGATTTATCCAATAGTTAAAATTCTACGCACAGAATCTGATGGAACATTTGAGTTTAGCTATGATAGCGATATTGTGGTGATTAAAAATGACAAAGAATATTTTCGAGTTCCAATTTTCGAGTTCCAGAAGCAAGCTGTAGCTTTATTAAATGAACTTAAGAAAGCTACAGAGACTACTTTTGATATCCCCGAGATTGAAGAATTTATGCGTTCATACAATAGCAGCTCTTTAAAAGCGAGTTCATCGCTAAAGAGTGATATTTGTATCGCAATTCACGACCACCTAACGGGAATGAATCCACAACTAGGATTCAGTATCAAGTCGCAATTAGGCAGTGCATCAACTCTCCTTAATGCAGGGAGAACAACGAATTTTATCTATCGCGTTAGCGGATTATCTTTGCAGCAAGAGCAGATTGATGACATAAATGCAATTAGTAGTGGAAGTAAAATAAAAGATAGAATTGAGTTCATTCGGGCAAAATCGGGCAAGTTCGACTTTGTAGCTACTGAAAACCCAGTGTTGGGCGCAAACCTTGCTTTGATTGATAGTTGCCTGCCGAATATTCTCAGTGAAATGCTGTTGTTGTTTTTCTCCTCGAAATTATCAAAATGTACAGAGCTGGTGAGTGAAATCACGAATACTAATCCTTTAGATTATCCTTTGCACAATCATCATCCATATTATTCCTATAAGATGAAGCGTTTCTTGACCGATGTAGCTCTAGGCATGATGCCCTCGAAAGTTTGGACAGGAAAATATGATGCAACCGGTGGCTATTTGGTAGTGAAAGATGATGGCGAAGTGCTTTGTTACCACATTTACAATCGGAATGAATTTGAGGATTACTTACTTCATAACACCAAATTTGATACCAGCAGTAGCACGCGACATGATTTTGGTCGGCTCTATGTGGAGGAAGGCGAATTAAGATTTAAACTGAATCTGCAAATCCGATTCATTAAGTAAATTGTGCTTTGTCTGCTTTATTTCATGATTTAAAATCAAACTCCACCAATTTATCTATGATTTCTTCTAAAAAACACATTCAGCAGCTTGTTGTTTTGCTCGCCGCAAAAGAAATTCTCAACATTGTGGTTTCTCCAGGTTCACGCAATGGGGCTCTTGTGCAAACCCTCGTGGCCGATGGTCGATTTAACTGTCTAAACATTGTTGATGAGCGCTCCGCTGCCTATTTTGCTCTCGGCATGGCACAAGCTAACAAACAGCCCGTGGCTTTGCTTTGCAGTTCGGGAACTGCGGCATTGAACTATGCTCCTGCGGTTGCAGAAGCTTATTATCAAGGAGTGCCACTGGTGATTCTCACAGCCGACCGTCCCGATTATTGGATTGATCAACTCGAAGCACAATGCATCAACCAGCAAGGGATTTATCGGAACTTTGTGGCTCAAGAAATTCAATTGCCATTAGGTGAAAGTCCCCAAGAAATTAGTCATGCCAATCGGAAAATTAATGCATGCTTGAATGCCGCTTTTGAAAAACAGCAACCCGTGCACATTAACATTCCGCTTGAAGAACCACTCTATGAGTTTGTCGATGAAATTCTGCCCACTAACATTAGAAACATTCCACTCACTCATCAAGAAGTCTCTCTCACCATTGAGAAAGTTGAATTGCTTGTGAATCGACTTAATCAAAGTAAACAGATATTAATTGTGGTGGGGCAAATGCTTCCTGAAGAGGGACTTTCGGAACTGCTAGAACTTTTTGCCGATATGACCGGCGCTGTTGTCATTGCCGAACCTTTGGCAAATGTGCAAGTGAACAACATGATTGGTAATTTCGATTCCATACTTTCTTTGCTATCGGAGGAGGATAAAGAAAATCTTCGTCCCCAAATCATCATCACCATGGGCAGACAATTGGTGTCGAAGCGCATTAAGCAATTCCTCCGAACCTTTCAGCCGCATGAGCATTGGCACATATCGAGCCTGGCACAACATGCCGACACTTATTGGAGCTTGAGCGATGTCATTCCCCTTTCTTCAAAAAAATTTCTCGAAACAATGCTTTCGGCATTCTATGATGTGGAGATGGGCTTTCATTTGCAATCAAGCTATATCATGCAGTGGACCGATTTCTCTCGTCAGGCGAAACTCCACGATGCTCAAAAAACATCATCGACTTTTTGCGACCAACGAGTGCATGAACTACTCAAAGAATATATTCCCGAAGGAAGTATCATGCATTATGGCAATAGTGCGAGCATTCGATATGGCATTATGCAGCCAAATCGTGCCAAATTGGTGTTTTGTAATCGCGGAACCAGTGGCATTGATGGCTCGCTTTCCACAGCAGTGGGATTTGCTTCAACATCGGCAGAATTAAATACCATTGTGCTTGGCGATTTATCGTTTTTCTACGATTCGAATGCGCTTTGGAATAATGATTTCCCAAGTAATCTGCGCATTATCATTGTTAACAATAGCGGAGGGCGAATATTTAGCATGATTCCCGGACCGAGCAAGAGTGTAGCATACGAAAAGCATTTCCTCACAAAACATTCTTTTCGAGCGAAGGGTATTGCCGAAAGCTTCCGAATTAAGTATATTTCAGCGGAAAATGAAGAGGAAGTTCGTCAAGGTTTAACCTACATCTTTAGTAGGGATTGCAGAAAGGCTTGCATTTTAGAGGTGATGATTGAAGACCCTTTAAACTAGTTTTGTTACCTTTGTGAACAGTGATTTAAGCTGAATGATGATAAAGACATTCGGAGATAGAAGGTTTTTGAATGATAAAGATATTAACCAAAACTCCTCCAATTACCCAAGTGGAGGCTAATTTTTAAAATATGACAACAAGAAAATGGGAAACCATCAAAGCCTATGAAGATATTTTCTTCGACTTCTATGATGGGATAGCAAAAATCACCATTAATCGGGAACATGTGCGCAATGCATTCCGACCAACCACGGTGAACAACATTAGCGATGCGCTGAGCATTTGTCGCGAAGAACAAACAATCAATGTGATTGTCATTACGGGTGCAGGCGATAAAGCTTTTTGCTCGGGAGGCGATCAGAATGTGAAAGGAACGGGCGGTTATATCGACGATAACGGTATTCCTCGTTTAAATATTTTGGAGGTGCAGAAGCAAATTCGCAGCATGCCTAAACCTGTCATTGCCATGGTGAATGGTTTTGCCATTGGTGGTGGACATGTGTTGCACGTGGTGTGCGACATTAGTATTGCGAGCGAAAATGCCATTTTCGGGCAAACGGGTCCTAAGGTGGGAAGCTTCGATGCTGGATTAGGTTCTTCTTATTTGGCAAGTGTGGTTGGGCAAAAGAAAGCGCGAGAAATTTGGTTCATGTGTCGTCAGTATTCCGCTGCCGAAGCTCTCGAAATGGGCTTGGTGAACAAGGTTGTGCCTTTCGAGCAGCTTGAAGATGAAGTGGTGGCGTGGGCTCAAAAAATGCAAGAGCATAGTCCGCTTGCTTTGCGCATGTTGAAACTTGGGCTTAACGCTGAACTCGATGGGCAAATCGGTATTCAAGAGTTTGCCGGCAATGCCACACTGCTTTATTATCTTACAGAAGAGGCGCAAGAGGGCAAGCATGCTTTCTTAGAAAAAAGGAAGCCAAATTTCCAAAAATACCCCAAGTTTCCCTAATAACCTGACTTTAGGATAAGATTTTGCCTCAGCTTGTTCTGCTTAAAAACAGAACAAAAAGCTACTAAGTGTAGCTATTTTTGAAATAATTCCTGTGGTGATAGCTTATCAGAAACTCAGGTTATAATTGCTTCTATCGAATGACTTTAAAACACAAGGAGAATTGTAAAAAAAACAATTCTCCTTGTGTTTTTTGTAGCGTAATATCCACAAAGCTTTGTAATTAAAAAAAAAAATACGATCTTTGTAGCCGAAACAAACACTTTAAATACACATAGTCACTCATTAGAAAAACATCCTCGGCAGGATTTTCCATTTCTGCCCACTTTTCAGCAAAATAATTTAATTAGTTATAAACCGTGAAGATGTGCTTCTTCAGATGAACGTTCGTTCTATCGAAGGGCATTGATTTGCACAAAATTTTTCACATGAAAAAGTTATTTTTAATTGCCGTTTTAGCGGTTGCTGCAATCAGCAGTTCATTTGCACAAGAAGGTTTCTATGTTGGAGGTAGCCTTGGGTTTAACACAACTGAAAATTTAACATCGTTCAACATTTCGCCTGAAGTTGGTAAAGTAGTATCAGAAAAACTATGGGTGGGAGCAAAAGTTGGTTTTAGCTTTAGCAACGAAGAAGTTGGAAGTCTTGAAACTAAAACAACAAGTTTCGGTTTGACTCCCTATGCTCGTTACTACATGTTGCGTTTGAATAAATTTGCAATTGCTGCACAAGGAGAACTTAGCTATTGGATGAATTCAACAAAAGTAGGTGATGCTGATTCTTCGTCTATTTCAAGCTTTGGATTCAATGTTTATCCTTACTTGACTTACGATTTAACCGATCGCGTTGTGCTTCAAACGAGAATTAATGGATTCAATTTTGGAATTAACAGCACGGATTCAAATACTAGCTTTGGATTTGGAGCATCGAGCAATAATATTGTTGATTTAGATGCAATTTCTATTGGTGTACTTGTTAAGTTGTAATTGAAATTTGAACTACACTGCATAAAGAGCTGCCCTGAGGGGTAGCTCTTTTTTTGTTTCCAAATTTTGGATATTTTTTAAAGGCATACCAGTAAAGCTGTTTTTCTGCAAGTCCTCCAAAAGAGGAAACTGGAACGGCATGATGACCACCAATGTGGAGCTTGGGTTCGAGCAAGCTTATAAAATCTATGCTACTCGCTGGTCGGTAGAGGTGTTTTTCAAGGAAAGCAAGCAGCACCTTGGCTTAGGAAAATCTCAGGCACAAGATTTCGATGCTCAAATTGCAGCTACAACACTTTCGATGTTGCAATATAATCTAAAGCGGTTCAGCGATTACGAAACACTTGGCGAGCTGTTTCGAGCAACGCAAAAAGATGCGCTAAAACTTACAATATCTGAACAGGTGTGGCTGATAATCACGGAGTTTGCAGCCGAATTATCCGAAATTCTCGACATAGAAACTGAATTATTAATGGAAAAGATTTTCTCTGAAAATGAAAGGCTTACAAAATACATAAATTTCAAAAGCCCAGTGCAAGCGGGCTAAAGGAAGCTTGCGAAAGTTGAAAACATTATAATATCTTAGGTGTTAAAGTGGATGATATGAAGTCTCTTATATAGATGTGCTCTACACCTTCATAACTGTTCTCAAAAGAGCGTTCCCCCGAAACGACAATTTTTGGGTAGTTGTCCTTTATTTTAAGCAGATTACCAAACTCTCGTGCTATTGTTTCGGGTCTTGACAACTCAACAGCAACTTGCACATAGAGTGTTTCACCCCCTCGTGTACATACAAAATCTATCTCTTCGGTAGCGATAGCACCAACTTTGACCTCGTATCCACAATATAATAAGTGATTACATACAATATTTTCCAAACGCTTTGCTCTATCTTGAGGTTTATACCCAGCAACTACATTTCGAATACCCATATTCTCGAAGAAGTATTTCTCGCTATGCTCAAAAAACTTCTTACCCACAATGTCATATCGCCCTATTCGATGTACAACAAAAGCCTGTGCCAAAGAGTCGGCATATTCCGAAACTTGATTAGGTGAAATTTTAATCTGCTGGCTTTTAAGGAAATTACTAATGCTATTTGACGAGAACAGGCTACCAATGTTATTAGCAAGAAAGCGAATCAGTTGCTCCAGAAAAGCGGTATTTCGTATCTTCTTTCGCTCGACAACATCACGCAAAACAATCGTTGAATAGACACTGCGGATATACTCCATAACTACAGTCTCATCCAATGGCAAATGAATCAGATAGGGCAATCCTCCGAATCGAAAATACTTATCTAATGAATCATCATCGTTGGGCAGACTCTGAAAATCCAAGAATTCAAGATACGAGAGGCTGTAAATACGAAACTCTACATAACGTCCTCCAAGCTCATTCGCCAAGTCGCTCGAAAACATCTCTGAGTTACTTCCTGTGATGTAAATATCGTTATTATCATCAAGTGCCAACGACCGAATAGCGACCTTAAAATCTGTAATCTCCTGAATTTCATCAATAAAAATGTAATTTTTTCGGTCATTGACTAATCTTGCAGAGATATAGCTGTGTAACTCCTGATATGAGGTTATATCCACAAAATCAACATCCTCCTTATTGATGTAGATAATATTCGCATCCTGCTCCTCGCTTTTGATAAGCTCAATCAATTGAAACAGAATAAAACTCTTGCCAACACGACGATGACCTATCATTACTTTGACAATAGGGGTGCGCATAAACGGTTTTATACGCTCAATGTATGTATTTCTGCTGTGCAGAACGCTGGGAAACTTTGCCATATCTCGTTTGTTGGGCTTTAATTATATCTATATCTTTCCGCAAAGATAGCGATAACTATAATCGTATCTATAACTTTTAAGCAAAAAGTGGGATTTAGTAATTATACTTTCATCCTGAATGCTACAACTGATTAAACTTACTCATCGCATCGGCTTTTATGTTGTCGGCAATGTCAATGTATAGCTTCATCGCTTTGTAGGTATCCCTCCGACCAACTACATATATCAATCCCCGATAAAATTATTACAAATTATCGGGGATTACTTTTGTTAATTTAGTTCAAGATTTCCAGGGAGGAGTTCTGCAAGCTTGCTGACTTTATAAGTTGGGATTACTTCGAGCACCTTGCAGAGCCATTTGTATGGATCCACCTTATTCTTCTGTTTTTTCTGGATGGTCAACTTTTCCACTGTCTGCGAAAGACTGTCATAGCCTGATGTCAATTGATTGTTTTTCGAAGAAAGCTGAGTAACTGCCGAAGAGCGATGTGGTTCTCTCGACAATATTGCGCTAGGCTCAATCCGCTTCCTTGCCATAAGTGGTAATGCCTACGCATCCATGTTTGCTCGCGTTTCTCTATTCTATTCATGTACGCAAAGAAAACGAGTTTCCCAGCAATGGAAAAGATGTAGTTGATCGGAGGGATACGGTATAAGAAAGCAGCACCCTACGCACAGGCGCAAGATGCTGCTTTGAGAAATAACTCAAACGACTGGTTGAAAAATTCCATCACTCAAAAATGAGTTTGCTGAACTGATTGCAGCAGTCATTGAAAATCCTGAATTCGGTACTTTTATCGGCAAGAAAGCTACCTAATCGGTGGCTTTCTTGCTTCTTAACTTAAATAATCGCCAAACGATTAAAATTAATGAGAGTAAAGCTCCGAGGAAAGATAAAAACCTTTTGAAAGTAACTTTTTGGGCTTCTTCGTTATTAAACAAAACCCAACTATATTTATCTTTTACCTTTTCAAAATCACTATTACTTAAATCCTTAAAGCTTATCTCGGGGTTTCCTTTTTTGCTTTTATACTTTGTTTCGTATGAAGTTAGATATTTAATGTTATTTAAGCTGTCCGTACACTTCACGATTATAGAAGTATCATTATAGCCATAACCCAAAAAGTCATTTATTTTAAAACTGTTTTTTCTGTAACTAAACCCAATACCTACTAACTCAAAATCATCGTTATCTTTTAAATAAAATCTCTGCGGATATTGAGAATTACTTACAGGCACTATATTATAAGGTAACTTCCTATTGCAAAAATTACAGCCCAAACCATATTCATAACCTTTGCTGTCATATTTCAAGTACAATAGACTGCAAAATATTCCAAATACTACAAAAAAAATGGTTGTGATATTTGAAGTCTTACCACTTAAAGTAAATTTGAAATATTTGGATATTGTCTTTCTAAAAAGAAACCAAACGTATATAACTAATGCAATTAATATTATAAAATACATAATTATAAGTGTTATTTACTTTTTGTCAACTTGTTTGAAGCATTAACCCATTTATTTGTTAATTCGGCTTCACGCTCTATAAGATATACATACAAACGGTAATCTATAGGATTAGGCTCTGTTAATTGGAGTAAACAAAACTCGCCGTACCTGTTATCACTGCTATCTTTTATAGCAAAATAAGTTACAGGGCCTATTTCGTTTGTTGCGTTCGGAACACTTTTTACATACTTTTTATGATACTTTTTCAGCAAGAATAGTTTTTGTAAGTATTTCTTACTTTCTTCTGTGTTTTTTACGTAAAATACCTTTCTTACCACGCCAAGGCTATCTAAAATTAAGAAAAACTCAACATACTCATCTTTAGCTTTGATTTCGATAGCAGCATAGCAACTATACAAATCTTTCTCAGATAGTTCTTTGATATACAATAATCGAGACGAATCAAAAACCTTAAACTCTGAAAATACGTTATCTGCTCGAATACGATATGCATTTGCCCTATCATTTATTATTCCTTTAATTGCAGAATGGATACTATCGACAACTTGTGCTTTTGCTATATTGCAACACAGAAAGCCCATGACCACAAGTCTAAATAACATTTTCATAATTGATTATTTAGTGATTGGTAGTGCTTTAGGCTTAATTATATGCCCTTCTAAATATCCACTATGCTTAGAACCATCTCGTTCTGATACACCAATCATTCTCCTAATCAAGTTGTCAGTCCTGATAGCATTTGCATTATTTTCAGCAGGGGTTAACCCTTTAGCACTAGGAATACCATGCCCAAATAATTCATGACCTGAGGTAATACTTCTCATATATTTGTTAAGAGAACCTTTTACAAAAGAGTGTGAACCATCAGGTGTTGGAATGTTTAAACCTTCGTTAAAATTGAAGTAACTGGATTTTAGTTTGCCTTCTGAGTCTAAACCTAAAAAAAGCGTTGCTTCATTACCAAGTTTTGTGTTGTATTCTTTAAATAATTCAGAACCTTCGTCAGATGCTACACTTCCGGTCACATACTCAATCTTATGCTTATTATCGGAATTAATAGTATTAACAACCATATCTATATAGGTTCTTTCATCATCAGATAACTTTTTTATTCCTTCTAAAGATGCTTTCAAAGCTTTGGTGTCAATTTTCTCAAACTTATTTTTATTGACCTTTATTAAGTCTCGTACTCCCGCAAATTTATCATTGGATAAAACATGATGTATGTCTTTTCGGAGTGTTTTAGCATCTTTATTTGTTACTCCTTCAACCTCCATCCCATCCGGATCTACCAACATCACCGGATTATTCACACAATAAGCATAAGGACTAACTCCTGGATACTTCTCCGCCAGCGGATCCACCCCATACCACAAACTCACCCTCGGATTATAATACCTCGCACCATAATAATACAATCCCGTTTCTTCATCCAATTCTTTTCCATTGAAAAGGAAAGGCGTGTTCCAAGTGTTATTGCGTTCTTCGATGAACACTTCACCAAAGGGAAAGCCCCCTCCGTCTCCCTTGAAGGGGGAGGGCTCGAAGCTGAAACTATTTTGTGTGTTTGTTGTGGGGTTCATAGTTTTAGATTAGTTATTTCCCAAAGATAGAGATATTTATTAAAATAACAATTCTTTTTGCGCTTTTTTTGGAATACGCCAATCATGAACATCACAACCATATAGCGCAACCACTGAACCATCCCGAATGGCAACACCAACACGCCTTTTTGGGCGTGTTTGGTTGC
>JBKEAC010000090.1:0-10244 GCA_047971925.1 Mangrovibacterium sp. | reverse complement strand
TTTCCCCACAATTCATTGTGGGGATACAATGCGAAACTAATCATAGTGCCGTTAGTACGACACCATGAAATTCGTATTTATAATATCGCACCGAATTTAAATCAATCCCAACACACCCGAACCACATTCACGCACGGAGACGCATGCAATGCGTCTCTACGTTACGGCTATCCGCCGTTTCGGATTGCCATTCGGGATGATTACATGGTTGCATGTTTTGTATAATTTGATGATGTTTTGAAGTTTTGCGCTGGATAAGCCCGATAGGGCTTGAAGATAGAAGTAGCATAAAAAATACCGTGCAACGGTCTTAAAAAGAAAATTTCATGAAAAATGGCGATATGCATCAAGCACATCGCCATTTCAATTTTAAACTAAATTTTCAAACCCTTAAATTCAGCATTAACAAATCAATCGTTTAGAAAACCAGCTTTAACAATCGCATTTTTCGAGTGAAGGGCTTCATCTTCTTTTTCATGTCCTTTTTAAATTGTTTCACCGGACCTTTCCCCTTCAAAATCTTACTGTATTTTTGCTTTGCCTCCTTTTTCAAATGCTTCAACTGCTTTCTTTTCGAAAACCACGAATCATCGCCATCAATAATACCAAAAGCACCCTCAATCAGCTTGCTATTTAGCCCTTTCACTTCTTCACTTTCTTTGTCGCTTAAACCATATTTGCTACCATCAAAATCATTGACCGAGCTAATTACTTCTTTTGCCGATGAAACCACGCCAGCAAAAACTCGTGGGGTGGCAATAAGACTTAAAACAAAAAATAGACTTAAACCTAGCAATACTCTTTTCATAAATATCAAATTTAAAATTATTACATCTTCTTAAACCATAAATATAAGCAAAAAGTTTCATTCCGCAAGTAAATTTGATTATAAATCATTTTATTTGTTTCTTTGCAGCACAACATTTAACAAAGGAAACTGCTAAAAATTAGTTTTTAATTGGGCAACTGCAAGAAGACAGCTGCTAGTTCATTTTTAGAAGTTGCCTAAAATTAAACAAGCATGCACAGCCACACTCACAGCCACAACTCCCAAAATCAAAAAACAGGAAAGTTATTCGCCATTGGAATCGGTTTAAATTTGGTTTATATCGCCGTGGAACTTTCATATGGATTAATGGCAAACTCAGCAGCCCTCATTGCCGATGCCACACACAATGCTAGCGACGTGCTCAGCTTGATTTTGGCTTGGATAGCACTAGCACTTACATCGAAAAAGGCGTATGGGAAATATACTTTCGGGTGGAGAAAATCAAGCATTCTAATAGCAATTGTCAATGCCATCTTGTTATTTCTAGCCATAGGAATCATTGCTGTTGAAGCGGCGGAAAAATTCAAAAACCCCGAGCCAATAATGGGCACACAAGTGATGATTGTTGCCGGAATTGGTGTCATAATAAACGGACTTACCGCCATGCTCTTCCTGAATCATCAGCACGATTTAAACACCAAAGGCGCCTTCTTGCACATGGCTGCCGATGCTGCCATTTCGCTAGGCGTTGTAGTTTCGGGGCTACTCATTAAAACAACGGGCGCACTTTGGATTGACCCCCTCATGAGTTTAATCATTGTTGTCATCATTTTCTGGAGCACATGGAAATTATTTTCCGATGGCATTACGCTAGCACTCGATGCAGCTCCTCCACACATTTCGGTGAGTCATGTAGAAACGTTTCTACTTCAAATTCCCCAAGTGGAAAGCATTCACGATTTGCACATCTGGAGCATGAGCACTACGGAAGTTGCCCTATCGGTACACCTGTGCATGAGCGATGATTATCCTTCGAACCTGCTTTCAGAAATTCAAAATCAGCTTTCCACTCAATTCTCAATCGAGCACAGCACCATTCAACTAGAACAAGCGCAAATGAATTGCAATAGCACGAAATGCAATGAAAAAATTTGATGCCTAAAGTAAAAACCACAACATCTTGCTATTTCTTGCCCAATCGGAATAACTATCTTTGCCTTAAAAGAGCAGCAACATACTGCGCACATTAATCGACAATAACACAACTATTTATTCATATTTTATAATTATCAAAAGTGAGACATTTTTTTCAATTTTTAATGTTAGCTGTCATGCTGCATAGCAACTTATTGGGATATGCCGATAACAACACCGAAAATAAAGGAAAGCCCGACACCATGATTTTCGGTGATGTGGTGAGCAATGACGACGAACACATTCCTTTCGCAACAATCAGCATCGTGGGAACAACCATTGGTGTTTCGGCCGATATTTCAGGACATTTCAAACTTTCAGGCATGAATCCGGGGAAACACACCGTGCGAGTTTCGGCTGTGGGATACGCCTCAAAAGATTATGAATTTGATTTCAAAGAAGGCGACAAGAATACACTCACAGCCACATTGACAGTTGACCAAATCGGTTTGGAACAAGTGGTGGTGAGCGGCGACAGAAGCGAACGTTCGCGCAAGGAAGTAGCAACAATTGTTAATGCCATCGGTCCGAAACTAATGGAAATCACACAAAGCGCAACGCTCAGCGAGAGTTTGAACTACAGCCCTGGTCTGCGCATGGAAAACGATTGCCAAAACTGCGGATTCACACAAGTTCGAATGAACGGACTAGAAGGACCCTACTCGCAAATCCTCATCAATAGCCGTCCGGTTTTCAGTGGTTTAGCTGGAGTTTACGGACTAGAGCTCATGCCAGCCAACATGATTGACCGTGTGGAAGTGGTGCGAGGAGGTGGTTCAGCATTATTCGGTGGAAATGCCATTGCCGGAACAATCAACCTCATTACCAAAGAACCCGTGAGCGATGGTTTCGGCGTGAGCGGAAGCATGAGCACACTTGGCGATGGAGCAATGGATAACTCGCTTAATCTGAACGCATCGGTATTAAGCTCCGACTATAACACCGGACTAACACTCTATGGATTTAAGCGCAATCGCGACCAATGGGATGCCAATAATGATGATTTTTCAGAGCTTTCAGAAATAGAAAATAATACCTTCGGAGCAAGCCTTTTTCATCGCATGAGCAACCGTTCAAAAATTGGTGTCGATTATTTCTTTATTAACGAAGTGAGACGCGGAGGAAGTGATTTCGAGAAACCGCTACACGAATCGGAAGTGGCAGAAGCTGTAACCCACAACATTAATTCGGTGAGCGCAACCTACGACCAATTCTTCAGAACTCACGACAAGCTAAGCCTATATGCTGCCCTGCAATCGGTGAACAGAGATTCTTACTATGGCGCTAACTACGACCCTTCCGCCTATGGACTAACCAAAGATTTATCGTGGAATGCCGGAGCTCAATATCATCGTGATTTAGAAAACTTCTTCGGAACAAAATCGGAGCTATTGCTAGGAGCTGAAACAACTATTTCGGCACTTGAAGATAACAAATTGGGCTATTTTGATGTTGAAAACATGGTGCACACCAACAATACACTCATTGCCGATCAGCAAGTGGCAACTTATGGCGCATTTGCACAAAACGAATGGATTTGGAACAAGTTGCGCCTAGCTCTCGGATTGCGTTATGAACACTACAACATCAGCAACATAGCCGATAACACGCCCGATGTTACAGGCAATGTATTCGCTCCTCGTGCCACAGCCCTCTGGACAATAAGCCCTAAGTTTCAATTCCGCGCTAGCTATGCCAGTGGATATCGCGCGCCACAAATCTTTGATGAAGATTTGCACATTGAAACCTCAACGGCTCGCCAAGTAACACATGTGAACGACCCAAATCTCACACAAGAAAGCTCAAATAGCTATAACGCTTCGATTGACTACACCGATCAGTTCGGAAAATTTGTTACTCAACTTTTAGTGGAAGGATTCTACACTCAGCTCAACGACCCCTTCTCGAACGAATATGGCGAGCCCGATGAAAACGGCAATGTGGTTTATACTCGAACAAATGCAGAAGATGGCGCAGCGGTGAAAGGAGTGAATTTAGAAGCCAACGCATCGCGCGGAAGCAAATGGCTATTCCAATTAGGACTAACTTTCCAATCGAGCGAATACGAATCGGCTCAAGAATTTAACGAAACACGCTTCTTCAGAACACCCGATACCTATGGATATTTCACAAGTACGTTCTCGCCAGTGGCACGATTTAAGGCAGCCCTCACGGCAAACTACACCGGAGAAATGCTTGTGCCTTACTTTGGAAACAGCATTAGCAATCCCGAAATTGGAGAACTTCGAACATCATCGGCGTTTTTCGATATGGGCATGAAGTTTAGCTATGACTTCCGCCTTAGCGAGGACCTCAATTTACAACTATACACCGGAGCAAAAAACATCTTCAATCAGTTCCAATCGGATTTTGACAAAGGTGCCGACCGCGACCCTGGCTATATGTATGGACCGCTATCGCCTCGCATGTTCTACATTGGCGTGAAGTTGGGAAATGTGTTGTAACAACAGCCGTTTACCACATCATTTAAGCATGCACATGCATTGAGCTTAAAGTTCAAAATAATCAATAAAACTAAAGGCGTTATTCATTTATTAAAACAAATGAATAACGCCTTTTAAATGCACACCGCCGGAACCTATGTCAATGAAGTGAATGAGTCATCATTGCTCATCTTTGTCAAGCTCATAATAAAGCTCAACATTTTCATTCTTCATGCGTTGTTTAATCCACTGCGATAACTTCAATTTATCATCATCGGGGAGCAACGATTTAACGGTGAAAATCACAACACTCGTTGCTTGCGACGTTTCAACAGAATCGCGAAAGCTCAACGATTCAGCATATAAACATCCATTGATTTGTGGAAATATCGTTTTAATTTCGTTTAAAATAATTTTGCCAAATTTCTGCTGATTCACAATACTGTCGATTTCTGCATTTTTATCACTCAACAGTGCATTGGTCATCATGATTTGCTCTTTAAGCTTCAAAATTTCAACATTCTCTTCATTTAAATGCCCAATCGATAAACCTTGTTGAATGACAACGAAGGCTTCGGGCAAGTCGAAATCTTTTGCTTTTTGCTTAATGTTCTCTTTCTGTTCTTCCGAAAGTGCAGCACCACCATAGACTAAGGTAATCTTTTTCTCTTTGTTATCAACATCATGTTTCAGCAAGTAGTTACCCTCGAAAATAGAAACATTTGAAATGAATTGACCAGCCTTTTGTGTGAAATGTTCCTTCTTCACCAAATTATAACCAAAGAACACACTTGGCAAAAACACCACTAAAATAACGCAAGTAATAATGCGATTTATCTTCTTCTTTTGCTTGTCATCGACCAAATTTCTGATTGGAAATTTCAGCAACTGCGAAACCCAAACCGAAGCCAATGCAATGAATATGGTGTTGATGGTGAACAAATAGAACGCTCCGAAAAAGAAACTAAACTGACCGGTAGCAATTCCATAGCCAGCAGTACAAAGCGGAGGCATAAGAGCTGTTGCAATTGCCACACCAGGAATTACATTTCCCTTTTGCCTACTGCTAATTGCCACAATGCCCGCCAATCCTCCAAACAAGGCAATGAGCACATCATAGATTGTGGGGCTCGTTCGCGCTAACAACTCCGAGTGGGCAGTAGAAACCGGACTCAACGCAAAATAGATGGTTGATGCCACCAAACTAGCTAGAATGGCAAACGAAAAGTTCTTGATTGACTTTTTAAAAAGCTCGAAATCGAATGTCGCAATGCTATATCCCATGCCATTAATTGGTCCCATTAAGGGCGAGATAAGCATGGCTCCAATGATTACGGCAGTGGAATTCATGTTCAAGCCAACCGATGCCACCACAATGGCAAAGATTAAAATCCAAAGGTTAGTACCTCGAAAAACAATCCCTTTTTTAATTTCTTCATGTATTGTTTCTGGATTCTCAAGTTCAGAATCAAGTCGAAAGAAATGCAAGAGACTTCTAACAATGGTGATTAGTTTCATTTGCTTAAAATTTGTTTTTAATTAATTCCCTTACAAGCATACCTATTTAATTAACGAACAGTTTCGTTCGCTTTTTATCTTTAACCGCACAAAAATAAAATTATTGTTCGATATATTGCTTTCCCATTCAATTTTTCGAAGAATTGAAATAATGCTCGTTATAAACCATGCTTCATGGAACAATGCCCATGTGCTAGCGGTGAAGCAATTTTAAAGGGGACTTCTAAAATGTTTCATTAATATTAAAGTAGAAGCCTTTGAGCCCTTCTCTCCCAACCCCAAAATCAAGTCGCAAGTTCATGCGTTCCTGCAATTCATAACGAAACCCAACGCCTGCATTGGGCAACACGCCATTCTTAGCATCGCTGATGAGTGGATCGCCATCGGTGTTATAGACAAAGCCACCAGCAAGCCAAGCCACCGCACCAATCTTGCTCAAGTCGCCTGTCTTCTTCTTAAATGTGTGCCGATATTCCGCCATGGCATAGGCCTTTCCTTTGTTTCGATATTTCCCCCAAGGATAACCACGCAAGTCGAAAGGATTACCTAACTGCGAAAGCTCATTGTATGGCACATCGCCAAAAGTGTTTCTTGAGCAAAGCTGCCACGCCAATATTCGTCCATCTTGCTGATTAATGCGCTGATATTGTCGATAATCGAGAAGAATCATGTTGTAGTTATTTTCACCGCCGAGGTAATGCCCATATTGAGTCATTTCGAAATCAAGATAAACTCCTTCCCAAGCATTGGCAGGCAAATCGCGACTATCATAGCGAACAGTTGCACCGACACCCATGTTAAACGGGCGCAGATTGTAATACGAAAAATAAGCATCGTTTGCCACCCAATTAGAAAGTTCCGATCCTTTGGTGTAAGTCAGACTGTAATTAGGTCCGATAAATAAATCATCTTGAACCTTGAAAAGCCCCTCCATTGCTAAATCAATCCACATGCGTTGGAAACCGGTAACATCTTCATCCTCATCGGTGCTATTGTTGGTGTTGAAGCCAACACCCCAATAATTATCGGGCATGTTCTTTATCCAGAAATTGGCATTCACACGCAAATTATCGCCATTCCAAAATGTTGATGGACGAAGATTCAGGGTAACGGCACCTGTTGATGTAAATGAAAGCATCGCTGGCATGTTTGAGCGAGTGAGATTTAAATCTTCTTTATCGGTTCGCCAGCTAAACAAAGCACCACCCCCAATGAGAAAGCCAAGTTCGGGAGTATAGCCCGGTCCCGCCAAAGGACTAACCATGAGCTTACCACTATCAATTTTAGCTTGCTTATTTTCGGCTCGCATAGCTTTCTTTTCTTCCTTACTTAGCAGATTATCGCTTGTGCTTTGAGCTAATAAAACATTGGGGTTTGCCAAAAGAAGGAAACCCAACAGCGCAGAAAAAATAGTATTCAATCGTATCATAATTCATCGTTTGGTGCAAATATATCATTTCCACTTAAATTTACACCTATCAACAACTGGTTTAACAAAAACATCAGCTCTATGTTGTTTGATGATGGTTTTGATTGTCGAATGACAGTCGCTCTGTTCATTCTGCATGGCAATTTACCAACAACTAAAAGAGTGTCCCTTTCAATTAAATGATAGAAGACTCACGCATCGGTGGGCAGGTTTAAATTAAATGATAGAACCACATTTCAACAATGTTGCAAGAGTGTTGCAAGAGTGTTTCAATCGCAGCGACAGCAAAAATAGTTAAACAACAAACGAGAAATCGCAAAAAAGCTAGCAAATAGAATAACATGATTCCAATTGCTAGCCTTCTAACAAAGAGGTGTAAAACCTAGATACCTCTCACCTTCTTTTCCCACGCCCACGCACTCGCCAGCGTTTCTTCTAATCCTTTTTTAGCCACCCAACCCAATTCGTTGGTAGCAAAGGAAGTGTCGGCCCATATTTTTTCGATATCACCCGCACGACGACCTACAATTTCATAGTTCAATTTTACGCCCGTAGCTTTTTCGAAACCCTTCACCAACTCAAGCACCGAATAGCCATTGCCTGTTCCTAAGTTGAAGATTTCATAGTTAGCTTTGTTCTTATTTTCTAACAGACGAGCAATAGCCACCACGTGAGCTTGTGCTAAATCGACCACATTAATATAGTCGCGAATAGCCGAACCATCGGGCGTGTTATAGTCATCACCGAAAACACTAATTTTCTGACGAAGTCCGGCAGCCGTTTGCGTAATGTAAGGCACCAGATTTTGAGGAACACCCACAGGCAACTCCCCGATTAATCCGGAAGGATGAGCACCAATGGGATTAAAATAGCGCAAAGCAATAGCCTTCAATTCAGGATAGGCAGCAATGGTGTCGGTCAAAATATCTTCATTAACTTTCTTCGTGTTACCATAGGGCGATTCTGCATCTTTACGTGGTGTTTTTTCGGTAACAGGCAAAACTTCAGGCTGCCCATAAACAGTGCACGACGAGGAGAAGACAATATTTGGAATGTGATATTCTAATTGACATTGCAAGATGTTAATAAGCGATTGAATGTTGTTTCGATAGTATAACAAGGGCTTCACCACCGATTCGCCCACAGCCTTTGAGGCAGCAAAATGGATAATCGCATTAATGTCTTGATTGCGTTGAAAGAAATCATTTGTTTTATCGGCAACGGAAAGGTCAAACTGCTCAAACTCGGGTTTTTTACCCGTAATTTTCGCAATGCTCTCTAATACCGAGATATCAGAATTTGATAAGTCATCAACAATGATAACTTCATAGCCTGCTTGTTGGAGTTCCACCACGGTGTGCGAACCAATATATCCGGTTCCGCCAGTAACTAATACCTTCATGTGTTATTTTTGTATGTTTTGTTTAAATACACTTCTAAGAATCGCTTGATTTTGATATTTACAAAATCACAACAGGATTTCAGAAGCACCTTTTATAATCGGCTAAGTTATCATTTTTTCATTTAGTTATTACTAAACTCAAGGTAGAAATTATTAATTAGAAAATTTTAGATTTGAAAAGGCTGTAATTATCTAAAATATTTATAACTTTGTATTCTTAATCTTTTGTTGAAACCAATGAACATTTTATCCTATATACCCGAATTGCTTTTGCTAAATGACTGTGTAATTATCCCCAATTTCGGTGGACTAATAGCAAATCACACGGCGGCATCGATTGCTAACACCACATTTTCTCCGCCAAATAGTAGTGTTAGTTTTAATAGCAAATTGAACTTCAACGACGGTTTGCTCATCCATGAAGTTTCAGCTGAAGAAAACATTTCTTACATTGCTGCAAAACGCGCGATTGAAACATTGGTATCGGAAATTTATGCTCGTTTAAGCGCTGGCGAAACGGTTGAGATTCCAAAAGTTGGCAGTTTGCGCTATGATGCACATCACCAAATAGTTTTCACTCAAGCGGAGAATTTCAACTTAAACATTCACAGCTATGGCTTCGGCACTTTTAGCTATCAAAACTTGTTGACCTCAAAATTAAGCTCAACATTACCTAGCCGAACCAATGCAGCAGCAATTGCACCAACTCGAAGAAGTTCGAAAGCGCTTCGCCGAGCCTTATGGGCAACTCCAATTTTGCTTTTGCTCGTGGCAATTCCTTTTAAAGGAGAAATTTCGAAATGGCAAGAATCAAATGTGCTTTCGATTGCTCCTGCAGCTAGTCAAGTCTCACCACTGACAAACACGCACACGGAAGTTGAACCAGCAGAATTCAGCAACGAAACTGCCTCTATGTCTTCTGAACCAAGCACAGAGATTTCGGCTCAAGTTAATGAGATTGCCCCCACGGAGAACATTGCTCCACATCATTATCATTTAATTGCAGGAAGCTTTAGAGATGTAGCCAATGCCGATGAACTAATTGCTCAGTTGAAAGCCGATGGGATTGACGCTGTTAACATGGGAGTTATTCGTGGATTAAACTATGTTTCTGTTGCATCTTTCGCTACTTTAGAAGAAGCTCGATTGGGCAATGTGAGCTTAACCAATGAGCATGCTCAACTTCTAGGAACATGGATTTACAACGATGCGCAATAGCGCAATTCACTCAAGCCTTAAAACAAGGAGACTTCTAAAAAATATAAGGAGTAGCGCATTGCGAAACGTAAATAATTAGGCTGAAAACCTCAAAATAACAGTCGATATCTTTCAAATACCACTTTCTTAGACTATCTTTGCCAATTTAGTGGAGATAATTAAATAGAAGTGCTCCATCCATAACAAAATGAGTAAAATTTGGGATATCAAAGAAAATGCAGATGAGAATGTGGTGTAAAACCTATCGGCTGCTCTAAATGTAAACATGTC
>JBKEAC010000089.1:0-6199 GCA_047971925.1 Mangrovibacterium sp. | reverse complement strand
TCCTGTAATTGAGAAAACGTCTTCAACTGGCATCAAGAATGGTTTATCGATATCACGTGGAGGAAGTGGAATCCATGTATCACATGCATCCATCAATTCCATAACTTTATCTTCCCATTGTGCTACACCGTTCAATGCAACAAGTGCAGAACCCATGATTACTGGAGTGTTATCACCATCGAAGTTGTAGAAAGAAAGAAGCTCACGAACTTCCATTTCAACTAGTTCAAGCATTTCTTGATCATCAACAGCATCTACTTTGTTCAAGAAAACAACCAAACGAGGTACGTTTACCTGACGAGCAAGCAAGATGTGCTCACGTGTTTGAGGCATAGGACCATCAGTTGCAGCACAAACCAAGATTGCACCGTCCATCTGAGCAGCACCTGTTACCATGTTTTTTACGTAATCCGCGTGACCTGGACAGTCAACGTGTGCATAGTGACGAGTTAATGTTTGATACTCAACGTGAGCTGTATTAATAGTGATACCGCGTTCTTTTTCCTCTGGTGCAGAGTCAATTGATGCGAAGTCTTTTTTCTCTGAAAGACCTTTTGCAGCCAATACTGCTGTAATTGCTGCAGTAAGGGTTGTTTTACCGTGGTCAACGTGACCGATAGTACCAATGTTTACGTGATCCTTATCACGGACGAACTGTGCTTTAGCCATGACTAAAATTTTTTAAGTATTTATATATATATTCAAATTGAGCCAAAGATGAGAATTGAACTCACGACCTCATCCTTACCAAGGATGCGCTCTACCCCTGAGCTACTCCGGCTTTTATTTGTAAGCTTTTAACACTACACTCATATTATATCATACTTATATATTATATAACACCCATGTCGCATTTTCTAATCTTTAGAGTGGGCAGAGCAGGATTCGAACCTACGAAGACGAAAGTCAGCGGAGTTACAGTCCGCCCCAGTTGGCCACTTTGGTATCTGCCCTAAAGCTTATATTTTTTTCAATTTCATAAAGAACTTGAGCCGAATGACAGATTCGAACTGTCGACCCCGAGATTACAAATCACGTGCTCTGGCCAACTGAGCTAATTCGGCAAAACGCACTCATTCAACGTTTAAGAGCATAAATAGCAAGGCTAAAGACCCTTTTTTACACTAAATGAGTGCGCAAATGTATTAATTTTTTTTTCTTCACACAAGAGTGTGCGAAGTTTTTTTAAATTATTTTGCTTGTGCTTTTTCTTTAAACTTCTCTAATTGGCGTCGCAAAGCATCTATAGACAAATCAACTGCCTCTTCAAAACTATCAGCATGCTTCTTAGCAAACAAATAATCTGAATTAGGAATCGATAATTTAACCTCGGCAATTTTATTATCTGCCACCTCAGGTTTATCCACCTTAAAAATTACTTCCGCCGAAATAATACCTTCAAAGAAAGTATCTAGTTTTGAAACTTTTTTCTCTGTAAAATCAATCAACTTTTGATCTGCAGTGAAATGAATTGCATTAATTGTTACCTTCATAATAATTCCTCCTGTTTATTTATCACCCTCGCGGATGAGCTTGTTTATACAATTCTTTTAGCCGCTCGGTAGTTGTATGTGTATAAACCTGAGTGGCCGCAAGACTACTATGTCCTAATAACTCCTTAACATCATTCAAATCAGCCCCATTATTCATCATGTGTGTAGCATAACTATGCCGCAAAACGTGTGGACTTCTTTGCTCTAATGTCGTTACCAAAGATAAGTATTTTTTTACAATGTTGTACACCATTTCGCGATAAGATTCTTTCCCCTTGAGTGTCAGGAGAAAAGAAGGCACATCTGAACCAAATTCTCTGTTGCGACACTCCAAATATGAAGAAATTGCCTGATTTAAAATCGGAGGATAAGGTATAATTCGAACTTTTCGACCCTTTCCCAACACTCGAATCACATTTTCCGATTGCCTAACATCTGAATCCTTCAAACCAACAATCTCAGAAACACGCATACCAGCATCATACAACATAGATACCACAAGAAAATCTCGCGACCCCTCAAAATCACTCGCAAAATAACCATCAGCCAACAAATGACTCATCGCATCAACATCAACAAATGTTGGTAAACCCTTACCCACCTTTGGGAGCGGAATATTATCCGTGGGCGATTGCTCAATCACCTTGCGCTTTCGCATATATTTATAGAACGACTTCAAAGCACTCATCTTTCTACGAACCGACCTCGACTCATAGTCATTCGACATTAACGAAATAACCCACGAGCGTACCTGATTTCGGCTTGCATCAATTAAAACAAAATCCTCGACCGATTCAAGCATAAATTGCTCAAATTGATCGAGGTCTTTTTCGTAGGCAGATATTGTGTGTTCTGAACAATTCTGTTCAAAACGCAAATATTTAAAGAAAGATTCCTTATGCGTCATATCTTTAATCTATTACGCTAAACAGGAATCAACCTGCTTAGTCGTCTTGACGTTGCATTTGTTCAACATAAACCGCTTTTTGAACTTGTTTTCTTCTAACCACTGAAGGTTTAACAAATTCTTGGCGACCGCGTAATTCTTTAATAACGCCAGTTTTTTCAAATTTTCTTTTAAATCTCTTAAGAGCTCTCTCAATGTTTTCGCCCTCTTTCACAGGAATAACGATCATCTTTCTATCTATTTTTAATTATTTCTACTTTAATTGAGCGACAAAAGTAAGAAAAGCAATTTACTTCACAAATCATTAAGCACTTTTTTTTCAAACTTTCTACTTTAAAACATATCTCAAAGCTGAAAAAAAAGGAAAATCACCACTAATTATTGCTAAATATCAAGCTCTATTGTTGCACAATCACATGCAACGCTATTCAAAAAGCAATTTAAACCAATTTCTTAATCAACGCTTCCTTTTCTCCATAAATATAATCAATAATCGGAACCTCAATCATGGTGTAAGCTCCCGGTTGTTGCTTCATAGCTGCTCGCGCCGAGGCAACCAAAACTTGGGCTGTGAGGGCTGGATTATTAATTTTCATGTTAAAATCTAACAACTGATTTTGCGTTTCTCCTGAAACTCCCTTGCGAACCATGTTCACACCATGACCCATATCTTTCAAATCATCAACACAATCAACTTGCGTTACATGCGTTTCATCGTGCGCAAAATAATCATCTGCCTTAATTGCCGCAGCAACATCTTCAAATTTAAATCCCGACTCCACTTCAATGTAAACCATTCTCCGATGAATGCTCGTTCCTAGTGGAATTGTCATCGACAATGCCGCCTTAACTCCTTTTATCGCCTTCACAGCAACCGTGTGCCCCATGCTCATTCCTGGTCCGAAATTCGTATATGTAACTCCCTTAGGAGCCATGAATTCAAACATCGAACGAACCATTGAATCCGTTCCCGGATCCCAACCTGCCGATATGATAGAAACCGACTTATATTCCTTCGCAACAGCATCTAAACTACTTCGCAAACCAACAATCCCCCCATGAATATCATAACTATCAACTGTGTTAATACCCAAAGCCAAACATTCTTTCGCATAAGACTCCACACTCCTCGTTGGCGTACAAAGCACCGCCACATCAACTCCCTCCAACTCTTTCACACTCGCCACAACTTTAAAACTTTTAAGCTCTGCTGGAACTTCTTCCGGATTACGGCGCACAACTCCTGCCACCTCAAAATCAGGCGAACTCAACAAAGCGTCCAAAACATACTTACCAATATTACCATAGCCCACAATGGCTGCTCTAATCTTCGTCATCTTTATTCTTTTAAATGTTTAAACTTATCTGTATTTATATATCTACATCTATTCCACCCCCACAACTCCACAAAGCAAACAACTAAACAGCATTTGCAAAAACCCGCGCCGCAAAAAAACACCTATTAATAAGTACCTCTTATTTCAACACTCCACCCAACAAGCAAAAGTGAAATTTTAACCCAACACCGCTTGTGAAAAAAATAAAAAAAGGAGATGCTCAAAAACATCTCCTTTTCATTTATTTTAAAACTATGCTTTTCCCGCAGAACCTAGAACGTTCTCGTTTTTGTGCATGTATAATTTTTTCAACTCATCGCGAGCTGGACCTAAATACTTACGTGGGTCAAACTCCGAAGGATTTGAAATAAACGCTTTGCGAATCGCAGCTGTCATAGCCAAACGACCATCAGAGTCGATGTTAATTTTACAAACAGCCGATTTAGCCGCCTTGCGCAATTCATTTTCAGGAATACCAATTGCCGCATCAATCTTACCGCCGTTTGCATTAATTTCATCAACATATTGCATTGGCACCGACGAAGATCCATGAAGAACAATTGGGAAACCAGGAATACGTTTTTCAATTTCTTCCAAAATACCAAATGCCAATGGAGGAGGAACTAACACACCTTCCGCATTTTTAGTACATTGAGAAGGCTTAAACTTGTGCGCTCCGTGCGAAGTGCCAATTGAAATTGCCAATGAATCAACACCCGTTCTTTTAACAAAGTCTTCCACTTCTTCCGGACGAGTATAAGTTGAATGTTCAGCAACCACATCATCTTCAACACCAGCCAACACGCCCAATTCACCCTCAACAGTAACACCATGAGCATGAGCATATTCAACCACCTTTTTAGTTAAAGCCACGTTATCTTCGTAAGAATGATGCGAACCATCAATCATCACCGATGAAAACCCGTTATCAATACAATCTTTACACAACTCGAAAGTATCGCCATGATCAAGGTGCAAAGTAATTGGAATTTCATAGCCCAATTCTTTCGCATACTCAACAGCTCCACGAGCCATGTTGCGCAAAAGAGCCGCATTTGCATATTTACGAGCACCAGCCGAAACTTGCAAAATTACAGGCGATTTTGTTTCAACACAAGCCTGAATAATCGCTTGCATTTGCTCTAAATTATTGAAATTATATGCAGGAATAGCATATCCTCCGTCAACTGCCTTTTTAAACATTTCTGTGGTGTTGACTAATCCTAGTTCTTTATAGCTTGTTGCCATCTTACTATTTATTAAATTGTTATGAGATTATTCTCTTCTTCAAAGCTCATTCATTGAACTCTTTTGCAAAATTGCAAACTTTTTTCGACAACAATATTAGCCATTAATCATCTTTTAAAGCACTTTGAGTTAAATTGAATTGCCACATCTTAAAACAAGCTTAACATTGCAAAATCAAAAGAAACACAAACACTTGTGCGCAATCGATTACACAACTTTCCTTTTAACAAAATGACACAAATCAACAAAAAAATCAGCCTTTCAAGCTCGGTCTCAAAGGCTCCTTATCTAAAAAAACTCCCCACAAAGCCCCATCTCATTTCCCAATCTCTCCCCTACTTCTCTTTCATTTTTTTTGTGAGGGGGGGGGGTGCCGGCATTCCTCCCCCACATCCACTCGCCCTGCCGTCGCGCTTTCCGCTACAATCTTTTAAGTGGGCGAGAACCAAAGCCCACTTAAAAGGATTTTCGCGACAATCGCTCACCCAGCTGCGCACATTCAAACGCTAGACATCTCCGTGCGTGATTGGGATATAAATTCAGTGGCTATATATCTCAGGTTTTGGTTTCCCATCATGCAATCAGACGCATGCAATGTGTCTCTACGGAACACCCTTTTCGATCGTGTTGTTTTACCATGCGGAAAAATTCAACGGAACATTTGCTATACATTATAAGACGGTTGCACGGTATTCTTTATTCTACTATCTACGAGCCCTATCGGGCTTATCCAGCGCAAACCGACAAGTCGCTCGAAACATTTGCAAACCTTAGCATGGGAGCAAGTCCGAAGGACTTAAAGAGAGCAGCATAGTGCATCGCACTATGAACACAAAGCACCCCAACCCAAAGCGCCGATAGGTGCGAAAGACAAACTCCCATCACCATTTCCAAACATATCGCACATCAATTTGGCAAGTGCTATTTTCCGCGACAAGGCACACCATATATGAATGTGGTCTTTATGTTCTCTTTCGCACCTGTCGGCGCTTTGTTGCTGCTTGTCCGTTTACATAGTGCGATGCACTATGCTGCTATCTTCAAGCCCTATCGGGCTTGTCGTGCACAAACCGACAGAACATCTTTAAATCATACAAAACATGCAAGCCTGAAATAATCCCGAATGGCAACACCTACACGCCCAACAAAGGGCGTGTTGGTGTTGCCATTCGGGATTGTACGACCATTTGGAAAAATTACAATCGAACATTTGC
>JBKEAC010000088.1:0-34996 GCA_047971925.1 Mangrovibacterium sp. | reverse complement strand
CTTTGCGCTATTACCGAGCATTACGACTCTGAACATCCTGATAACCCGATGCGCACCAGTACTTTTGTCGATGGAATGGGCAGAGCCGTTCAGGTGAAAAAAGATGGCGTGGTTTGGGCTAATGGTTCGAAAGAAGAAGTGAGCATCGTGAGTGGTAGGACATACTTCGATGCCTTCGGCAGAGCAGCGAAAGTTTTCCACCCCACCACAACAAAATTAGCCGATTACACAAAATATGCACCCTCCACTAGAAAATAAAAAAGGGTAGCATCATTTATATTCTGATATTACCCTTTTAATTCAATCGTTATTTAAAAGATACGGTGATTAATCACAAATTACTCCTCATCACGTTGTTTTTTTCGATAGTCTTTAATCATACGAAAACGGAAATCATTCTCGGCTGGGGCAATAAGAACTACTTTCTTAGCTGGAAGAACTTTCAAAAATTCAGCATTATATTTCAACACTAAATTTAGCTCATTCTGTGCTAGTAAATTCATTTCCGCATTAATCTGCTGAAAATCCTTATCTCCGAGTTTATCGTAAGAATCTCTCAATTTTTGTTCTAAAGTTCGTCTTCGTTCATGTTGCTTCCATCTCAATTCATCAAATTTATTATAGATTGGCCAGAAAAGCTGAGCCTCTTCCGAGGTCAAACTCAAACGATCGGTCATATACGAAACTTTCTGTGATTTAAATTGCTCAATTTGTTCTGGCGACGGCTGTGCCGTTGCAAACATACCCATTCCAAGTACCATTAAAACCATTAAAATCTTTTTCATTTGCCTATTATTTATTTTATTATTACCTGATAATTATATTAATTAAAGCTCATCTGTCACTTTTCAATCTACTTCAATTCCGGAAATTAAATCTAAGTCACTCACATAACTTGTAATTTCGCCGATCATAATTTCCACATCTTCATCATCCATTTCATCGAGTGACACTTCGCCTTGCATAACTAAATCTACTAAATAAGTATCACCCACATAAGAGCTTACTGCTAATTCAATCATATCCACTTCTTGATCTACTTCTATCTTTGCTACACTTTGAGTGAGCTGCTGCGCTGGATATTTAAATAACAAAACCACCAACACAAAACAAGCTGCCAATGCCAAAACAGGCTGAAACATTTGAATAATTCTTTTAGGATGCTTCTCTTTCCCTTCGATGGCAGATAAACGCATACTCATTCTATCTTCAAAAGTTTCAAAATAGCTATCAGGTACTTTAAAACCTGAATCTGATCCTACTTTTTTTCTCAATAGTTTCTCCTCTTTCATATTTTCCTATATTCTTTATTTCAAATCTATCTTCTTATTTACTTAATCAAAATCTATAAAATCGCAACTTTTCATATAATCAACAACCTTCTTGGCAGCTAAATGATACGAAGCCTTTAAAGCTCCCTCACTAGTTTCTAAAATAGCTGACATGTCTTGATATTTCATTTCATCATAGTAGCGCATATTAAAAACCAAGCGCTGCCTTTCTGGTAATTGCAATATTGCTTCTTGTAATTTCAACTGCAATTCATCGGCATCAAAAAAACGATCAGCTTCCACACTCGCTAACATATTTTCTTCATATCCGCCCAAACTTTTTCTTTTCCGTTGTTCAAGAAAGCTCAATGATTCATTTGTTGCTATTCGATATAACCACGTATATAAGCTCGAATCCTCTCGAAAACCATCAACTCCATTCCAAACCTTAATAAAAACATTCTGCAATACATCATCTGCATCTTCATGACAAAGCACCATGCGACGAATGTGCCAATACAAGCGCTCCTTATATTGCCTCACTAGCTCTCGAAAAGCTTGTTCTTTGCTTTTCGCATGCTTCAACTGCTGTATCATTTTTTTTTCTTCTTCCATGAATTGCTCAAACTACACGTTTTTGACTAGCTATATCTTTAAAAGTTTAAAACTGTATATTCATAATTTTTTTGTAATAGAAATTCGAAAAACATTAATCCTATGAAAAATAGATTTTTCAAAATTCATGAGTCGAATTTTATAAAAAAGATCGACTGCGAAAGCTAATTTTAAATATTTCCTTTCCTAACTATGCAATTTTAATGCATTGTGGGCTAAACAGCTAATGTTTCCTGTCCTTTATCAATTTCTTGTTGCAGTTCAAATGCGCTAAAATAATTAAAGGTGCACATTTGGCACCTTTAATCTTTTATCATTTCACTGTACTTATTTGAACACTTGTTCCAAAATATCGGAAGTCCGCTCAATTGGATTTTCGCGAATCAATTTTTCTTCCTCTGCTATTTTTACAAACATGCCATCAACCGCCTTCCCTGTAACATACTTTGTTAAATCTGGCTCAATCTGCTTTTTCACAAATGGCAATGTATTATACTTTGTAATAACTGTTTTCCAATAAGCAGGAGCATTAACCTTTCCTAATGATTCTTCAATCACAGGGCTAAATTTTTCTGTCAACTTTTCTGTTGTGTGATTCTTCAAGTAAGTAGTTCCTGCATCTTCGGATCCTGCCACAATTGAAACTGCATCTGTAATAGTCATTTCAGTAATCGCACTCGTAAAAATCTCAGCTGCCGAACCTGCGGCGTCCTCTGCTGCTCTATTCAACATTTCAACTCCTTTATCCGCCATCGTGCCTAAACCTGCTTTTCTCAATGCGGTTTCTACCATTTGAAGCTCTTCTGGAAATCCAATCTTAACTAGCGTATTTCCTAAATAACCATTTGTTGCAGATAATTCTGTCACGCCTTTTGACACTCCCTTTGCTAATGCCTCCTTTAAGCCATCGCTCGCCACCGATTCTGTTAAACCAGAAAGACTCGACAAGCTAAAACTTGACGAAGATGATGAAGTCGAAGAACTTGTTGTTGATTCACTTGTTGTGCTTTCTGTTGAAGTTGATGTTAAACTCTTCAGAATATTCTTCCATCCTTGAGCTTGAGCTCCCACTTGAATTGATAGTAGAATTGCTACCAATACAATCATTTTTTTTCTCATAATAATACCACTTTTTTTAATTTTCTCTAAATAGACAAACTTTATTCCTAAAAGTTTAGATGCCTTTAAAAATTAGCTGTTAAATTAGGTTGATTTAATGCGAAAAACTATTCTTTTTTTTTAGAAATTCCCTTTAAATTACCCTATTTGCTTGAATTAGCAACGTTAATTCTTCAAACTCAGAAACACTCAACTGTTCAGGACGCAAATTAAAAACTGGAAGCTCTTTCATTTCATCGCTAGTGATGAATGTTTTAAGCGAATTACGCATCGTTTTTCTTCGCTGATTAAATGCCATTTTCACCACTTGAATAAACAATTTCTCATCGCAACTCAATCTTTCTCTATTATTTCTAGTTAAGCGAATTACTGCCGATTTAACTTTGGGTGGTGGTGTAAAAACATTTTCATGTACCGTGAATAAATATTCAATATCATAGAATGCTTGCAAAATTACACTCAAAATACCATATACTTTTGAGCCAGGTCCTGTAGCTAATCGCTCAGCAACCTCCTTCTGAATCATTCCAACCACTTCTGGAACTTGATCACGATAATCTAATACTTTGAAAAAAATTTGCGAAGAAATATTATATGGAAAATTTCCAATAACACAAAACTTATTCGAAAAGTAATCATCTAATCGCATACGTAAAAAATCCTTTGCAATAATGCGAGGCGACAAATCAGGATAATGTTCTTGTAGATATTCAACCGATTCCGTATCAATCTCAACCACATGTGTGGCATATTCCTTCTGTAATAAATATTGTGTAAGTACGCCCATTCCTGGACCAATCTCTAAAACTTGATAATTTGGCGTGTTTTCTAAACTATCAACAATCTTTTTTGCAATATTTTGGTCATTTAAAAAGTGTTGACCTAAATTCTTTTTGGCACGAACTAATCCCATTAATTTTTCTTCTAATTGATTGGCAAAAGTAGAAAAATCATTATATTAAACCTCATCAAAATAAAAAATATTCAGAAAACACTTGTAACAACACTTAAAATACATCGCTTGTTTGATATAACATCGCAGATATTTATATATCTTTGCTCTTTAGATACACAACGCTCATCATCTACTTTCAAAGTAATAGAAGTAAGATTAATTATATTCTGTTTCAGTTGAAGAGCATGAAAATCACTCTTTCCGCTGAAACAAAAAAGTCATAAGCTAATATAAACAAATGTATTTGCGACTTTTTTTTAATGTACTACATTTACGCATATACGCAATATAATAAAATGAAGACACCCACACATATCATCGAAAAATACAACATTCCAGTACCTCGATACACAAGCTACCCTCCCGCTAATTTCTTCGACACTAAGTTTTCAACAGCCGATTATCTTGCTGCTGTTAAAGAATCAAACAGCTTAAATCCTCAAAACATATCACTTTACGTGCATATCCCATTCTGCACAAGTTTATGCTACTACTGCGGATGCAATACGCACATAACCAAAGATAACAACCTAAAGAGACAATACATCGATGCCCTAAAAAAGGAAATCAAAATGATTAGTCCTCTCATCGACAAACGCAGAAAGGTTTCTCAAATACACTGGGGAGGAGGAACTCCCAACGCCCTACCCGTCGAAATGATTGCAGAAGTCATGCAGGTATTTCATCAAGAATTTAATTTCTCACCTCTCGCTGAAATTGCCATCGAATGCAATCCCGCTCCTCTTCATGCCGACTACATTAAAGCACTCTACGATATTGGATTTAATCGTATGAGCATGGGGGTACAAGATTTTAAAACAGATGTACTAAACTTGGTGAACCGCGAAATTCCCATAATTCCAATCAAAGATATTGTGGAAATCATTCGCAAAAATGGAAAAATGGCAATCAATCTCGATTTCATTTACGGACTTCCTCTTCAAACAGTGGAAAGTTTCACTCAAACGATAAATGATGCTATTGCCTTAGATGTTGAACGATTAGTAACCTTTTCTTATGCGCATGTGCCTTGGGTGAAAGAAGCTCAAATGGTTTTAGAAAAACATGGACTTCCATCAAACAATGATAAACTCCTCATGTTCGAAAATTCATGGACACAACTCACAGAAGCTGGATACACACCCATTGGACTAGATCACTATGCATGCAAAACAGACCCTCTTGCAAATGCTATCGCTTCAAAAGAATTACACCGCAACTTTCAAGGATATTGTACTCGTGAAACTACCGGACAAGTTTATGCCTTTGGAGTAACAGGCATCAGCCAACTAGAAGGTGTTTATGCTCAAAATGCCCGTAGCGTGAAAGAATACATCCTTGCTATTCAAAATGGAAACATTATTATAGAAAAAGGATATCGATTAAATGAAAACGAAAAGCTCATCCGCACAATCATTAATGAACTAATGTGCAATCAACACATTTCATGGAATAAACTCTCAACTGAATTTAATCAATCAATCGAACAATTAAAAGAAAGACTCAATTTTCAAGATTCTAAGCTCGATCCATTTGTTGAAGATGATTTGCTAAGCTACAATAATCAGGAAATAACGGTTAAAACAAATGGGCGATTTGTGTTAAGAAACATTGCTTCATTATTTGATGTTAACCTAGCAAATAGCAATAAAAAATTTTCTAAATCAGTATAGATATGACTCCAATGGTAGCTATTATTGGTGGCGGATTAACCGGACTTTCCATCGGACATCAGCTTAAAAAAGCAGGTATTCCTTTCACCATCTTCGAGCAGAGTAATCGTGCAGGTGGATCCATTCGAACAGAACAAAAAAACGGATTCCTTTTTGAAACAGGACCAAGCACCGGACTAATGGGCTCGCCTGAAATGGCTGAACTCATTGAGGATTTAAAATGCACTATCGATCTTGCTGACGAAAAAGCTAAATATCGATGGATTTGGAAAGGTAAAAGCTGGAAGACAATCCCCAATGGATTGTGGACAGGCATTTGCACTCCGCTCTTCTCGCTCTCCGATAAACTTCGACTTCTAGGAGAGCCATTTCGAAAAGCAGGAAACGATCCAAATGAAAACTTAGCCCACATGGTGCGCAGAAGAATGGGGAAAAGTTTCCTCGACTATGCCGTCGATCCTTTTGTGTCGGGAATTTACGCAGGAAATCCTGAAAAACTAATCACAAAATATGCCTTGCCAAAACTCTATAATCTTGAACAAAAATATGGTAGTTTCATTGGTGGATCGATTAAAAAGGCGAAAAAGAAAAAAAGCGAAAGAGATAAGAAAGCCACAAAGCTTACATTTTCGTTCAATGGAGGACTATCAGATTTAATTCTTGCACTAGAAAAAGAGTTGAGCAATCATATCGTTTTAAATGCAAAAGAAATTAGCATTACTCCAATCGACATGCAATATAAACTAAATTACAACGACAAATCTAACAAATTCACACATATCATCTCAACTGTTGGAGCTCATGCCTTGCCTTCCATCTTCCCATTCATGCCTGAAGAAAAAATGGCTTTAATCAGCCAATTGGAATATGGCAAAGTAGTGCAAGTATCGGTAGGTTTCAATAATTGGGAAGGCATTGAAATAAAAGCGTTCGGAGGATTAGTTCCTTCTGTTGAACATCGAAATATTCTTGGTGCATTATTTCTTTCTTCATTCCTAAAAAACAGAGCCCCACATAATGGCGCATTATTATCGGTTTTCTTAGGTGGACTTCGAAAACCTGAATTTCTTAATAAATCAGATGAAGAACTAGAAGCGATTGTTCAGAATGAGCTCTGCGCCATGTTTAAACTTAAAAGATGGAATCCTGATCTTTTTGAAATTCGTCGTCATGAAAATGCAATCCCTCAATATGGAATTGATTCCGAAGAACGCCTAAACGCCATTGATGAACTCGAACATCAATACCCCAAAATTATTCTGGCTGGAAATATTCGAAATGGCATATCAATGAGCGATAGAGTAACTCAAGCATATCAAGTGGCGAAAAAAATCACTTCTAATTGCTGCTAGTATTGCAACCATTTAGAATCTTGTGCATCATTATAACAAGAAATTGCTAGTCAACATTAATGAATCAAGAAAAAATAAATTGGAACGAAGTCTATCAGACAAATGCTCCATTGTTAATTGCCGTCTGCAGAAGATACGTTAAAGATGCTTCTATTGCTGAGGACCTGGTGCAGGAAAGTTTTATTAAAGCAATAAATAAAATCAACGACTTCAACGGATCGGGTGATATTGCCGCTTGGCTTAGAAGAATTGTGATTAACGATGCTTTAATGTATCTCCGAAAAAACAATCAGAATTTAATTGACGAGGTTACCCAATTACCCGATATTCACGATGAGGAGGAAATATATCACTATCATTTCTCTCTCGATGAATTACTCAACGCAATTGATTCTCTTCCCACAAACCATCGCACCGTATTCAATCTTTATGTACTTGATGGATATAAGCACAAACAAATTGCAGAAATGCTTCAAATGAGTGAGAATACTTCAAAATCTCATCTCATGAGAGCGCGTGTCATTCTTCAAGCAAAATTAGAAACCATGGCAAATGACAAAAAGAAAAAACAGAAATTAGCCACCATCATTTTCGGAAGTAGCACCTCTCCTATTGATAAAATCTTCCAAAAAGAATTGTTTGATTATCGCATTCAACCAAGCAAAAATTTCATCCCAAAAATCAGCAACCTACCTAAGTCATCAATATTCAAATATAGCAGTAGCCTAAAATTGATCTCAGGAATCGGAGCTAGCATATGCATAACTAGTATCTTTTATTTTTCTATTAAAGATGATCTGCTTATTCATAGCGAAGAGCTAAGCGAATCAATGGGAGTAACCTCTTTGCACACAACAAACTCCATCTCGCCATTAAAAACCGATTCAATTTGCAATTATCTTGATATTATCGACAACACTCAAAAATTAAAAATTAACCAGCAGCAGCAAAAAAAAACACCACTAGCTGCAACCTTTTCTAAAAAACACATCATTGATTCTGATAATAACAATTACGTTGAAAACATTTTAACACAAAAACAAGAAATGAATTTTTTAAAAAGCTTAGGTGTAGCCTTAATTGCTACTCAAATCTATTCCAGCAATGCGCTTGCTCAAGCGGGATCGGGCTACTCTAAATCTCAAATTGTAGAAAAAACAAGCAAGAATAATACTCAAATTAACGACAGTACAACATCTGTTGATTCAAAAAAGAAAAGTTCAATTGAAGATGCAAAATACTCCGCAAAAGCTCAAGTATCTTTCATGTATCCGATTGGCTCTGCTGGAACTCAATCGCCTGAAACTGCCTTTGATTTCTCATTCAACATTTTATCGGGAATTACTCACTCATCAAATGGATTTGAACTTGCAGGTCTAAGCAACATGAATAAAGGACACATGAAGGGCTTTCAATTGGCTGGACTTGTAAATCAAACATCCGGACATACCAATGGAATGCAGATCGCTGGCATTTACAATTACAGTGGTGAATATCTTAACGGAATGCAATTGGCAGGTATGTTTAATTACACCAATTCCGATGTCAACGGAATGCAACTTTCGGGAATCATGAACTATAACGGCGAAAATTTAAAAGGAATGCAACTCGCTTTGGTAAACTACACCAGAAGCAATCGAGGTTTTCAACTTGGCTTGATAAATATTGCCGATTCAATTGGAGAAAAAAATGCAGCTCTCGGATTAATTAATATTTTCAAACATGGAGGATATCGCGAAATTGAAGTCTTTTCTTCCGACTACATGCTTGTTGGTGCCAATTTCAAACTTGGATCTAAACGATTATATACCATTTTCTCGCTTGGATACCAAAACACTGCGCAAAGCTACTACTCTCACGATGAAAATTCCATCTCAAACTTAATTGTTAATGATGGACTGCTTGCCATTGGTGCTGGTATCGGAACAATATTGGAAGTTTCCCCTAAATTCTGGATACAACCCGAAGCATACACATACACCTACAATGCTTGGGGAGAAAAGATGTATAGCGACCAAACAATACAAAGTCACCGCATGAAAATTGCCTTCCGGTACAACATCAATTCTAAATTTGCGTTTTCTTTAGCTCCTAGTGCGGCTTGCAATCTCTATAAAATTAATTCTGCTGAAATCAGTCACTTCAAACCAAGTCACACTTTTGAAAATAACCACAACCCAACGATCGACATCGTGATTGGTGCTAGTTTCGGACTTATTTATTGCTGGTAATTACTCAGTAGACTCAAAAAAAGGGGGGGGCATCTGGACCTCCCCTGCTACTAACGCAAAGAAATGACAAAGAAATAAGGTGTGAAAAATTCTGGCTCTACGTCGAATTTAATGGGTAGTGAATTGTCGAATTATACTTGGTTAATTCTGCAAGGCAATCCAACAATGACCAAATGGGTGTTCCATTGAAAGATGCATTGCACATGGATTCGATTAAATGACAGAACACTCCCGCAGTCGTGTGGCGAGCTTCGATTAAATGATTAAAGACTGTTGCAAGTGTATTGCAAGCGTGTTTCAATCACATCCGCCTCTAAGTTAGGTACACCTAAAGAGTCAAATTATTCTACCTACTATATTCGGCATAGAACCAACATTTTGAATCACCTATAACTCATCAAAAACTATAGAAACAAAACCATGCTATAAGCTGATGAACCATCATGATAATAATTTTTCTTCTCTGAGCGATACTCAAATCCGTTCTGTTTATACAGATTTATTGCAGCCTGATTATCTGTTCTGACTTCGAGGAATACTTTATTCAACTGTTGATTTTTTCCACGACTAAGCACCTCAGTCAACAAAGCACGAGCAACACCTTGACCTCGATATTTCGAATTAACAGCAATAGCATAAATTCTTCCATTGCGATAACGATCACTCACAAGAAACGAAACATAGCCCATTAGCTCCCTTTCGCTTCTTGCTACAAAAAAACTTCCCTTCGCTTTGCTCAACAGATAAGTCATCTGCGTTTTTGAAAAAGCATCATCACCAAAACTTTCGATTTCAATTCTCATCAAATCCTTCAAGTCGGACATTTTGCCTATCTCAATTTTCTCAATACTCATCGCGACTTCAATTCAAGCGAACGGACAAAGAAATTAATGATGCGATAGTATAATTCATCACCTAGAATTGAATCTTCAATGCCATGATCAATACTTGGGTTATCGTTAATTTCAATCACAACAGCCTTATTATTGATAATTTTCAAATCTACACCATATAAGCCTTTCCCAATGAGAGAAGTTGCCTTCAATGCTGTTCGAATAACTTGCGATGGCACCTGATAAAGCGGTATCGTTTCAGCCAATCCAGTCTGATTGCCTCCTTTTGCTCCATGATTATAAATCTGCCAATGCCCTTTTGCCATGTAGTATTTACATGCATATAAAGCTTCGCCATTGAGCACACCAATGCGCCAATCAAAATCAGTTGGAATATATTCTTGCGCAAGCAATATCGCCGAATTCTCAAACAAAATATTTGTAGCCTCTTTGAAGCTTTTCGAATCGGTTACTTTAAACATACCATGAGAAAATGAACCATCGGGAACCTTTATAATAAATGGAGTTCCCACACATTCCACAACATCTTCATAGCTATTGTTATTTGCCTTAAACAAAAGTTGAGCTAATGGAGTTGCTATTTTCTCTCTTTCTAGAAGTTCATTTAAGAACACCTTGTTTGTACACCTAATAATTGAAATCGGATCATCAATCACAACCATATCATTCTGATGAGCCAATTGGGCTAACTGAAACGTGGGATGATTTAATGATGTTGTTGCACGAATAAATAATCCATCAAACTCCAACAAGCGCATACGGTCTTCTTCTGTAATTAGCTCAGCGTTAACATCCATTTTCTTAGCAATATCAATAAACTTGCTTAATGCTTTTTTATTGCTTGGTGGCAATTTTTCATTTGGGTCGTGATATATCGCTAAATTATAGCGCGTGTGCTTGGGTGTGCGAGGAGTACGCCAAATCTTCTTGTTAAAATGGTCTAATGCTTCAGCAAATTCATCTTGCTCACTATCTGATAAATCTTTCAATGACAAGGACTGAATCGACTCAATTTGATTTCTCACATTTGTATTAAAACCTACACGAAGCATCGGAACTGGATAGTTGTCGAATATAAAACGTGCAATACGCTCTAGCCCTTTTTCTTTGCACATTCCAAAATAAATATTCAGATACCAAATTTTATTCTCCGGCAAATCGCCCTTTTGAATCCATTGATAACAAAGTTTTTGCAAAGAAGAATTCATGCGAACGCCAGTATCGGTTTCCAACTTGTTAATAACATCAACACTTGGAATGATGCGATGCCCACGAGCTTGTGCCAAAAGAGAACAATAGTACCCCTCAGAGTTGTAGCTATAATCACTACTAAGGTTAATAATCAACTTCGACTCTTTACGAGTTGTTCTGCTTTGTAGATAATCTGATACAGTCGACACACTGCTCGATTCATGATAAGGCTTCCAATCAGTTAACTGATTTAGAAGAATGAGTACACTATTCATTGACTTTATAGGGATAAAAAAACGCTCAAATGTAGTAGTTTTCCTTAAAATAAAAAATACATCGACTTCTTTTCAACGAGTTCTAAAACATTTTCTTAAATCGAGCTCTTTACATGTTCTCCCTCCAAGATAGTGAATATAAGTTCTTCTCATTTCACCTAAAAAAACATCATTTCAATTACTGTGCCACAAACACGTAACTTATATATCCTTGCTGAGGATCTGGAGCTGAATTATCTTTATTAAAAACAGTGCGCTGTGCCGCTTGCAAGGCATAATTCACTAACATTTCATCGCCAATGTTTGCAGAACTTTTAATTTCTGCCTTCACAACTTTTCCTGAATTATTCACCCAAATATTCACCACAACTTTTCCGCCTCCTTTTGCCAAATAGACCGGGATAGGCAAACGACGATGAAAGCGATTCTTTAATTCATAATGAATATTGCTTTCTCCTGAATAAATTGTATTCGGAATATCTTCTGGATTCATGCCCTCAGTAGTTTCTTCTGGCATTGCATATTCTTCAACTGCTTTCGTCTTTTTACCCAACTGATTACTCACATCTGAGGCTAATGAGCGAGCTTCTGCAACTTCTTGTTCAAATGCTTTATCGAAAAACGAATCGTCTGTTTTTGATGATTGTTGTTCCGATTGCTCTCCCCCAATGCGCGATGCTCGGTTTGTTTGACTTGAATGAGTTGAAGCCGATTCCGATTCTACTTCTTCTTGTTTTTCCTGTATTTGTAACAACTCATCAAGCATTTGCATGTCAATCAGCAACTCTGCCTCTGCATATGTTTGCTTTCCTTGAACTCCATAAACAAGCATAGTCAGGAGCACGATAATATGAAATATCAATGTCCCGATAACGGCATAAATATGCTTGTAATAAAAATCCTTTAGTTGTTGCATGGGTGCAAAGATAGTATAATTAGCGATACATTTTAATGCATGCTTTTACTCTGTTATAAATTTATAAAAGTAACGAATTACACCAATGAAAAGCATTGCGCAAGTAAAAACAATAAAATAGTTGTCAATGCAGCTAAACCGATTGCCAAGCCACTCATAGCCCCCTCAGTTTCTCCCATTTCAATTGCCTTACTTGTCCCTAAAGCGTGCGAACTTGTCCCTATTGCAATTCCCTTTGCCACGGGGTCGCTAATTCTCAACAGCCGCATAACCACAGGAGCTATTGCAGCTCCAACCACCCCCGTAATAACTACCGATACAATTGAAATACCAACGTTAGCTTCTAACATTTCACTAAGACTAATGCCAATTGGGGTTGTGAGCGAATGTGGTATCAACGAGCGATATAATATTTCACTCAGACCTAGCATCCTACTGAAAAAATAGACACTCAATGCCGATGAAATTACACCCGCCAAAATTCCTCCCATAATGGCATATCGATATCGAACAAGCAAATGCCGTTGCCTGTATAATGGCAACGCTAAGATTATTGTTACCGGACCTAAAAACAAATTAATAATATCAGCACCTTCTTTAAACTCTTCATAAGCAATATCACTCATCGATAAAAATCCAATTATAAATATTGATGCAAACAACAAAGGGTTAAACCAAGCAAGCTTTAACTTTGTTTTAAACCATAGACATGCGAAATAAAATAACACACACAAGAAAAGTCCAAATAAAGGATTACTTATTACCATCTTCTTTTGAATTTAAATGCTTCCCTAGAAACTGAACTACTAGAGCCGTAATCGACATGACTAAAATGGTTGATGCTACAATCAAGATTATTATTTGAATATACTGCCCTCTTAACAACACATACGACCCCATAATGCTCACACATGCTGGAATAAAAAAGAATCCCATGTGCTGCAACATGAAATCTGCCGTTTCCTTTATATCCTTTTCTTTCACAATTCCAAAAACTAAAAGTATCAACAAAAGTAGCATCCCGCAAATACTTCCTGGAATTGGAAGATGTAAAATTCTTGACAACAAATCACCTGCTAAACTCAAACCTATAATTATTGCAAGCTGTTTAAATATCTTCATAATTAATATGTAATCGGACGAACATCAATAACAAACATTCCCACAGCCCTTGCCGCCTCCATTCCTAGCTCACCATCTTCCAACACTTCACATTTCGTTGGCGAAACTCCTAATAATTCTGCACAACGCAGAAATGTTTCTGGATGCGGCTTATGATTCTTTACATCACTCGCTGTTACAATCGCATCAAAACAGTCATAAATCCCAAGATTCTTCAACTGCAACTCCGCACTTCGCCGATTAGCCCCAGTGCCAACTGCCATCGGTATTTTACCATGATAGCTCAACATAAAATCGAGCACTTGCTGATGAGGTTTTACCAAACAACAATTTTCCCAAAAAAACTCTTGCTTCAACTTCACCAATTCATGAGCCGAAACAACATTCGAACGATTATCTGACAGCACCCGCTGCGCAAAATCAATTGTTGGACGACCTGTAAGTTCTGAAATCATGTTTACATCAAAATTAAAATCATATAATGCACACACTTGTTGCCAAGTAGAAATGTGAATCGGCAATGAATCCGATAATGTCCCATCCATATCAAAAATAAGCGCCTCTGCCTGTGGATTTTTTTGAAGTTTCATGTCCTATAATTTTATACAAAGATACAAACAATGCGCGTTCAAAAGAACTCTACACCCATTCTTTAAATAAGAAGTAATATTCCGTTCTTTTTGCGCTTTTTTGCAACACCCCAATCACACACGCCCTATCACGAACCGCAACCCTTAACCACATCACGCATGGCAACCCCAACACGCCCGAAAAAGGGCGTACCGTAGAGACGCATTGCATGCGTCTCATTGCAACCTCTGAAAAACAGTCTTTTAGTCGTTTGAAACCACATATTTCATGCTTTCCGAACTGCGGAGGAACGTCATTGCACTTGTGCAGATGCGTTTTTTACGTGTCGGGAACGCCATTGCAGTTGTGCATATGCGTTTTTCCCGTGGAAGAAACGCATATGTTCTTGTGCGCTGACGTTTTTCCCGCGGGAGAAACGCCTTTGACTAGTGCGCTGACGTTCCCAAGCAGTTGGGAAAGCGATGTAAGTAGTGTTCAGGGATTGTTCAATAAAAAGTTTTAATAACCATTTTATTATAGGGAACATCTAAAAATTAGCTGTTTGATCATTTTGTTTTTAATTAGGAGGCTGGTAATGACACATTGCAATGCATCACTACCAGCCTCCTAATTAAAAACTATTTTTTAGAAGTCCCCTTAAATCCGTCAATGGGCTTTATCTGTCAATTCTTGAAATACTTTATCAAGACACTATACATTTCAGTCTATAGTTCCGACAAATAACGTTCTGCATCAATTGCAGCCATGCAACCTGAAGCTGCCGCTGTAATAGCCTGACGATATTGCGTGTCTTGCACATCACCACAAGCAAAAACACCAGCAACATTCGTTTTTGATGATTTCCCAATAGTCTTAATGTAGCCCACCTCATCGGTGTCGATATATTCTTTCACAAAATCTGAATTTGGAGTGTGCCCAATCGCAAGAAAGAAGCCATCGATCTTAATCTTCACTTCTTCTGCTCCATCTTCACCTTGATTTTTAATCAACGTAGCACCTTCCACCACACCTTCACCTGTTAAACCCACCGTTTGATGCTTCCAAAGAACCTCAATATTTGCAGTTTCTTGCACACGCTCAGCCATCACTTTCGATGCTCTTAGTTCATCACGACGCACAATTAAATAAACTTTCTTACACAAGCCAGCTAAATAAACAGCCTCTTCACAAGCAGTGTCTCCTCCGCCAACCACAGCCACATCTTTACCACGATAAAAGAAACCATCGCAAGTAGCACAAGCAGAAACTCCACTTCCTGCATATTTTTGTTCATCGGGCAATCCCAAGTACTTAGCAGTGGCACCTGTAGCAATAATCACACTATCAGCTTCGATTACCTTGTTATCATCGACCCAAATGCGATGAACTTTGCCTGAAAAATCAACTTTCTCAATTACACCAAAACGGATATCAGCACCAAAACGTTCTGCTTGATATTTCAAATCCTCCATCATTGCTGGTCCTGTTATTCCATCTCTATAGCCTGGGAAATTTTCTACCTCAGTTGTGGTAGTTAGCTGTCCACCCATTTGTAAACCAGTATATAATACGGGGTTTAAATTAGCTCTCGACGCATAAATTGCTGCAGTATATCCAGCAGGTCCCGATCCGATAATCAAGCACCTTGTTTTTTCTATATTATTACTCATGAATTAGATATTTTCTTCAAACATACAAAAAAAATACCAATCAACGAAATCTCACAACACATTTTGAATAAATATCATTTACACACGACCCATTATTGAAATTTAGTTAGCTCAATGTGAACTTTTAATTAAATAGAACTTTTACTATAAAAATATAAATTCAAAATTCTAACTTTGCACCACTCAATATAAAGACGTTCTACGAAATGATTAACAGAAGAATTATCCGAACCAAAGTGTTACAAGTGCTTTATGCCTTCTATTGCACCCCTGATCACTCCATAAATAAAAGTGAAAAAGAACTTTTATTTAGCTTTCAAAAGAGTTACGATTTGTATCACTACATCATGCAACTCCTAATTGAAGTAGCAAATCACGGAGTTGAACTCATTGAGAGAAGAAAAGCAAAGCATTTCCCCACTGCTGAAGATTTAAATCCAAATCTACGCTTTGTTAATAATAGAATCATTTCACTCTTGCGCCAAAATTCAGAGCTCGCATCTCGCCTCGATGAATCAAAGCTAAGCTGGAAAGAAGAACCCGAATTAATAAACGCTATATTCAAGCAACTTGAAGCTAGTACTTTCTTCATTGAATACATGTCGAAGAATCAAGTTTCATTCAATGACGATTGCAAAATTATTGAACGCCTTTTAACCGATATTATCTTACCATCAGAAAGATTAGATGAAATTTTAGAAGAACAAAGCGTGTATTGGAACGATGATCTAAGCTTTATTGGTAGCATGATTATTCGTACAATTTCGAAAGATTTAACTGAAAGCAGCAATGCTAACACCACGTTAATGCCCATGTTTAAAGATGCCGATGACAAACAATTTGCCATTGACCTTTATCGCCGTGTAGTAATCAATCAAGATGAACTAAAAAAAATAGTTCAAAAATACACCAAAAACTGGGATGTTGACCGACTTGCTTTAATTGACATGCTCATCATGGAAATGGCTATCTGCGAATTCCTACATTTCACTTCAATACCAACAAAAGTAACGATGAATGAATACATTGAGCTTTCAAAATATTATAGCACACAAAAAAGTAAAACATTCATAAACGGCGTGCTCGATAATATTTTAAAAACCATGAAAGATGCTGGCGAAATAAAAAAAGCTGGTCGTGGACTAATTGGAGAAAATGAATAAACTCATCATTACCATCAACCTTGTGCTTGCTTTATTGTCATGTTCAAGCAAGCATGACAATAAACAAAAAGCCGAAATTTTAGTTAATAATAGCAAAGCAAATATGAAATTCTTAAATGAATTTCATAATTTTGGCAAAATTGAAGCTGGCGAACAAATTAGTTTCAGTTTTAAGTTTCAAAATACAGGAACTGGAGTTTTAAAAATCGACAGCGTTATAAGTGATTGTGGTTGCATTGTTGTGAGCTTTCCTGAAGAAAATATTCTTCCTAATGAAAGCAATTACATTGATGTTTTATTTAACTCGCGAGGTGAAATGGGACGAGTTCTTCGCCAAATTGAAATTTTTGCCAATAATGGTCAAAACACAAGTTTGTCAATTACTGCCGATGTTAATAACCCTATTTTCAATTAATCTAAAATAAAAAAAATAATAAACATGACTTATCTATTACAAGCAGAAGGTGCTACAGGAAACCCAATCATGCAATTTTTACCAATGATTCTTATCATTGTTGTATTTTATTTTTTCATGATTCGTCCTCAAATGAAAAAACAAAAAGAACTTCGTTCATTTCGCGATGCTCTTGCCAAAGGCGATAAAGTGGTAACTACCGGTGGAATTTACGGCGTTGTTGCGGGAATTAAAGATAATGCTATTACACTTACTATTGCAAATGGTGTTGATATTAAAGTTGACAAAGCGGCTGTTATCAAAGATATGAGCGATGCTCAACAACAACGCTAATTAAAAAATAGCAAATACTTATCACATTTAAGAGGCAAACTACCACCTAGTTTGCCTCTTTTTTGTATTTTTGTTTAATATGAGTACAAGACTAAAATTCCTAGCGCAATTAAAAAGCTATATATCTTCTGATATTAAGAATCAGAACATAATCTCTTTTGCCGTATGTTTACTTATTGCTAGCTCTTTGTGGTTCTTAAATGCATTAAACAAAGAATACACAATAGAGGTGTCATATCCGATTAAATATACAAACATGCCTAAAGATAAGATGCTAACTTCTCCTCCTCCTAGCAGTTTCAAACTTCAAGTTAATGCTGGCGGATTTGCCATTTTACGACAAAAAACAAGCATGGCATTCACTCCGCTTGTAATTAATTATAAAACGATAATTTCTCTAATGAATACCACCGAGAAAGATCGTATTAATATTCCTACAAAACTTCTTGAAAACAAACTAAAATCTCAAATAAGTCCTGAACTGCATATTAATAGCATTTCACCTGATTCTATTTCATTTCACTTCGAGCCCTTGATTCAAAAACGCATACAAATTAAACCAAACATCACATACTCTCTTGCGAAACAACATTTTAACAGTAGTAAAATATCATTCAAGCCTGATTCTATCGATGTTTTCGGACCACATTCAATCATCGACACCCTTCATGCCATATACACTGAAGAGCAGCACTACAACAAACTAAATCAATCGATTAAAAGAAATATAAATCTACAATACATCAAAAATCTACAATATTCTCCTCAAAGAGTTATTATGGATTTAGCTATTGAAGAATTTACCGAAAAAATTATCAATATACCCATTGAAGTTGTTAATTGCCCTAGCAATCTCAATGTTAAAATATTTCCCGACAGAGTTAAAGTTCGCTTTTTAGTCAGTCTCAGTAATTACGCAGCTATATCTTCTAAAGACTTTAAATTCATGGTTGATTACAATGACACCAAAGGAAAAGATATTCTTGAAATAAAAATGCTATATTCTCCTGATTTTATCTATGGCATTAGCAATTCGCCAACCCATGTTGAATACCTCATCTTAAATCAATAGTAAAATGAAAAAACTAGGTATAACAGGAGGAATTGGTTCTGGAAAATCAACCATTTGCAAGCTATTTAAATTACTTGGAATTCCTGTATATGATTCAGACATTAATGCAAAAATATTGATGAATAGCTCTCTGCTCATTAAGGAAAAATTGCAAAACTCATTTGGGGATTCAATATACTTTAAAAACAATGAACTCGATCGTAAAAAATTAGCTTCAATTGTGTTTAACTCTCCCACTTCATTAGCTACTCTCAATGCGATTGTTCACCCTGAAGTTCGAGCTGATTTTGAAAGATGGTGCGCATTACATGCCGATGCTCCATATGTTATTCAAGAATCGGCAATACTTTTCGATAGCGGACTACACCGCCTCATGAACAAAACACTCACGGTTACAGCTCCCCTTCAGGAACGAATAGATCGTGTGATGAATCGCGACCGAATTACAAAAGAACTCGTTGTAGAACGAATAAACAACCAAATGACTGACGAGGAACGAATGAGCTTATCTGATTTCATAATCAAAAATGGCAAGTCGGATTTAATTATCGCTCAAGTTTTAAAAATAAATCAAATCTTACAAAATGAGTAAATTTACAAAATGGATAATTGGAGGTGCCAGTTGGGTTTTATTTGGACCTATTGGGGGAATAATTGCATTCACCATTGCCAATATGTTCGAGAATAAAGAAACTACAAAGTATAACGAACAAGATGCTCAGTTTAATCAATCAACAAAAAAACAACGAAGAACTTCTTCAGGCGACTATGCTGTGAGCTTGCTTGTGCTTGTAGCGGCTGTGATGAAAGCTGATGGAAAAGTGGTGAAGTCGGAGCTAAATTATGTGAAAGAATTCTTATTGCGATCTTGGGGGTACGCTGCAACTCAAGATGCTTTAATCATGCTTCGTGATCTATTAAATCAAACAATTCCTGTGGGTGATGTATGCCAACAAATATATGCCAACACTGACATTCCAACCAGATTGCAAATGCTCCATTTCTTATTTGGAATAGCACAAGCCGATGGTCATATTGATGATAGCGAACTAAAGTTAATCGAGCATATTGCTCAACGATTAAATATAAATCAAAAAGACTTTTCTTCTATCAAATCAATGTTCATTGCCGACACTAATGCAGCTTATCAGATATTAGAAATCACACCCGAAGCAAGCAATGAGGAAATAAAAAAAGCATATCGAAAGATGGCCATCAAATACCACCCCGACAAGGTGAGTTATCTTGGTGAAGAATTTCAGGCCGATGCTAAAGAAAAATTTCAAAAAGTGAATGAAGCCTATGAACAAATAAAAAAACAACGTCAATTTTCATAATCTCAACTCAATTACTCCGCTTCATAAAAATCAGATAAAAAACTTCATCAAAAACTTTATTTAGCAAGCTTTTGATAACTAATAAGAACACAATTATACAAAACAAATGAAATACAATAAAACATCATTTAGACTAGAAAACGATTCTACTGAAAATAGAGAAATATTAATGGCTTTCATTGCCGAACTTCCTTTTGAAAGCTTTATAGACAATGATGACACCCTAGAAGCATATTCTCCCGAAGGATCTATCATCGACGCTCATATTCAATCAATAGTGAGCCTCCTACCCTTTGAAGTCAATTTCTCAACTGAAGCTATGCCCGATGTTAATTGGAATGAAGAATGGGAAAAAAATTATTTTAAACCTCTTCTAATTAATGACGACTGTTTAATAAGAGCTCCATTTCATCAGGAATACCCTACCGCTAAACATGAAATTATTATTAATCCAAACATGGCTTTTGGAACAGGAAATCATGAAACAACATCTCTGATGATTGAACACATTAGTGAGATTGATGTTGCAAATAAATCAATTCTCGATATGGGCTGTGGAACAGGTATACTCGGAATATTTGCAGCCATGAAGGGATGTCAAAACGTTCGTTCAATCGACATTGATGAATGGTCATTTGAAAGTACCAAAGAAAATTGCAAACTAAACAACATCAACAATCTAAATGTTGAAGTTGGAGATGCAAATTCTTTAACAGAAGAAAGCGCCTATGACATCGTGCTTGCAAACATTCACAAGAATGTCATTACAAACGATTTGCCAAAATACAAAACAACCCTAAAACCCAATGGAATGGTTATCTTGAGTGGCTTTTACAACGATGATTTAAATGACATTAAAAAAGTTGCTATCGACAAGTTAGGATTTACACAAATTGCCTTAAAAGAAAAAAACAACTGGGTGGCAGTGGTATTTAAACTTTCTTAATCCACGCTTAAACCATTTTTTATCAAATTCCCTAACTTAAATTACAATAATCTTAAATATACTAAGACTATTCAAATCATGACTCCCGAAATTGCAAAAAAAACAATTGATGACCTTCGACTAGAACTGAACAGATATAATCATGAATATTATGTTTTAGCACAACCTAGTATATCCGATTATGACTATGACTTAAAACTCAAATTGCTCGAAAAACTCGAAAATGATTTCCCTGAATTCTTTGATATAAATTCTCCTAGCCAGAGAGTGGGATCTGATATTAACCAAAATTTCAAACAAGAAAAGCATCGCTTTCCTATGCTTTCGCTTTCAAACACCTATTCAGAATCTGAACTTCGTGACTTTGATAATCGCATAAAAAAAATAATCCTCGAAGACTACGAATATGTCTGCGAATTAAAATATGATGGCACATCGATAAGCCTAAGCTACGAAAATGGTAAATTAGTTCGAGCCATTACCCGTGGAGATGGAACACAAGGAGATGATGTTACCACCAATGCCAGAACTATCCGCTCTATTCCACTGCAATTGCACAACAATAATTTCCCTTCAAATTTCGATATCCGCGGTGAAATTCTTTTACCTTTTTCTGTCTTTGATAAATTAAATAGTGCGCGAGAAGAAATTGGCGAACAAGCATTTGCCAATCCTCGAAATGCCGCATCGGGAACGCTTAAACTCCAAAATTCGCAAGAAGTTGCCAAACGAGAATTAGATAGCTATTTCTATCAAGTGTTAAGTGATGACATTAATCAGGCTGATCATTATGAAAGTCTTCAACTAGCTAAATCGTGGGGCTTTAAGATTTCCAATGACACAAAAAAATGCAACAATATTGAGGAAGTTATTCATTTTATCCGCAAATGGGATAAAGAACGTTTCAATCTCCCAGTTGCTACCGATGGAATTGTCATAAAAGTAAATTCTAAACGAATTCAAAATAATCTAGGCTACACGGCAAAATCACCGCGATGGGCTGTTGCCTATAAGTTTAAAGCCGAATGCGTGAGTACCATTCTTGAAGATGTGAGCTATCAAGTGGGAAGAACAGGTGCTATTACTCCTGTTGCCAACCTTCAGGCTGTTCAATTAGCAGGAACAGTCGTTCGACGAGCGTCATTACATAATGCCGATATCATCGAAAAATTCGATTTGCATCAAAACGACACCGTTTTTGTTGAAAAAGGTGGCGAAATTATTCCTAAAATTATTGATGTCGATTTAAGTCAAAGAAAAGCTAATTCCTCTAAAATCATATTCATCACTCATTGTCCGGAATGTAATACTCCTCTCCAACGAAACAATGGAGAAGCTGCTCACTACTGCCCTAATGAAACAGGATGCCCTACTCAACTTAAAGGAAAAATTGAGCACTTTATCTCACGTAAAGCCATGAATATCGATGGACTTGGGAGCGAAACTATTGATTTGTTATTTTCTAATGCGCTCATTAAAAAATGCAGTGATTTGTATGAACTCAAATCAAATCAAATTGAACCTTTGGAACGCATGGGAGAAAAATCTGCTCAGCGCATCCTAGCTAGCCTTGAAGATTCAAAAAATATATCTTTCGAACGAGTTCTGTTTGCCTTAGGGATCAGATATGTGGGAGAAACAGTAGCGAAAAAATTAGCTCGAAGTTTAATAAATATCGACTCAATTAAGGCTGCTTCTTACGAGCTACTCACTGGTATTGATGAAATTGGCGACAGAATTGCTCACAGTATCTTAGATTATTTCAAAAATGAAGAAAATTGTATCCTCATTGAGAAACTAAAATCATTTGGACTTCAATTTGCCCTAAATGAATCTGAAATAAGTGTAAAAAGTAACAAGCTTGAGGGATTAACAATTGTTATCTCTGGAACATTTGAGAAGCATTCTAGAGATGAACTAAAAAAAATGATTGAAGATCATGGTGGAAAAAACTCCGCTTCCATATCTAAAGGAACATCTTATCTTCTTGCTGGAACAAATATTGGTCCTGCAAAACTAGAAAAAATTAAACAATTAGGAATACCGCAACTATCTGAAGAAGATTTTATAAAACTTCTGTAGTTTTCATTCCTTTCCACAAAACTTCTACTTTTATTACTTCTGCGAGAGAGAATAATATGACAAAAAAGGCTAAAATCATTCTTTGATTTTAGCCTTTATAGAAGTAAAATAATCATCACATCAACCATTGATTCGCTGCATTTAAAGTTGAAAAAACTTTCATGTGAATTCCTTTAACATTGTTGATGACATACATAACCCGAGCTATAGAATGTGGTGTCGATGCCACAATTGCCATCCTGCTTTTGTATAGAAAATCAGCATCTTCACTAAAATATCTAGCCAATTTTTGACATCCACTTATCGTTTCGTCGAAATATGCATTTGAACCATCTAATAAAAAGCGATGCTTCCCCCCTTCCAAGTCAAATCTATCATACATCTCGCCCCACAACCATTTTATATCATCAAGTTTTGTAATTCCAGTCCAACTCATGTGATAGATATTACTCTCTCTGTTATAATTTAAAGTCAAATCTTTCATAATTGTATCTTTTATTTCATTCTTCATGATTGTAAAAGTAATACAAATATTTATCATTAGTGTTTCTTATGTGTAAACTCTTGTTCAATATTATCTATATGTCATAAATAACACATATATGATTAAAAATTATCTTATCTCAACTAGGCAAAATTTTGTTTGAAGTAGCGAAATAGATACACCCCGCTTCGCTTACACCTCTACCTCATTAAAAAAATTAAAAGTTTAGGAATTTAAAAGTTCAAATAAAAAGTCAATTTCACCTTCTATTGTAGGTAAAGCCTCATGAGTGAAAAGCAAAAAAGCTGCACTCAATGATAAAAGTGCAGCTTTTCTTACTAAAAACAGGTCAATCTCTAGAATGCGCTATTTATCATGATTACTGTAAGGAGTGCGATGATAGCATATAATTCTGGAAATACAGCTAAAATCATTGTATTAGCGAAAACTTTATGTCCTGAACCGATGGCTGCAATACCATTGGCACAAACTTTGCCTTGCTGAATTCCCGAGAAAAACCCAGCCAATCCCATGGCTAAACTAGCTCCAAAAACGGCTGCACCTACAGTCATTGTAACTTCGCCTTTAAGCAAACCTTGCATCAAGAAAAAGCCCACGAAGCCATAAAGTCCTTGCGTACTTGGCAATGCCGACAACACCATATAGTTACTAAATGATGAAGGGTCTTTTTTTGTAGCTCCGATAGCTGCGCTTCCCGCCATTGATACGCCATAAATACTTCCGATTCCTGATAAACCTACCATTAATCCTAATCCGATGTAAGCTAAAATAATTGGTTCCATAATTTTCTTCTTTATTTTATTTTGATAATTCTTTATTTACTGTTTGAAAGGTGAGTAACGAGTACCTCCACCTTCAAAACCTGCATTTTTATAAAACTCTACAAATGTTAAACGCAAGGGGTGAACTGCCGAACCCAATAAGGCTAACGCAAAATTCAAACCATGCCCAAAAAGTAATATTAATATTGTTATTATAATTCCTAGAACAGGAATATCGGGACTTAATTCAAAAGCTAAGCTATTAAAAACGTTGCCTAAAATAGCACTTGACAATCCTAGGGCAAACAGACGAACATACGATAAGATATCGCCTAGTAAACCCGACGCCATGTTATAAGTATCCCACAATCCTGTGCCAAAGTTTGCAATGATGTTAGATCCTGGACTATTATAAAGCAATGCCGGAATAGCTCCTAGAACTAAGGCAACCCAAAAGAGTTTATTAGCAACAGTGGCTTCAATCATGCCTTGATTACCTAATAGGTAAATGGGCAATGCTACTGCTACAATAATAATCCATCCGATTTGAGAAAGTGCGTGCTTAAATCCTGAAAAAACAGCTAAACGTACTGCTTTTACTAGCATACCTACAATAACCTGCAGGAAACCTAGCCCAAAGGCCAGATACATCAGATTATTTTGGTCGATTACCCATTCTTTTTGATAATTCACTAACCATTCAATAGCTTGCAAAGGTTTACCGTCGGCATCAACTCCAAACATAATTCCGAAAAAAGTACCAGTGAAGATACCCATAACAGCTGTTGATAATCCTAAACTAAATCCCAACCACGCTAATGTCTTTACCTGTGGCTTCACTTTTTTAACTGCCCAAAGAGAAATTAACATGATGAGCAAACCATAACCTGCATCGCCTAGGCAGAACCCAAAGAAGAGCATGTAGAATGGCGCAAAAAATGGTGTGAGATCAAACTCTCTATGCGTGGGTAGGGTGTAAAGATCGCCAATAGGTTCGTATAAGCGATTAAACCAATTGTTTTTCAATTTAATTGGTCGTTCATCGTTCTCTCCCATGGGTTCTTCCACAAAGAGCACGTTATGCGCTTTGAGTTTTTGCTCAAAGTTGTTTGCCTCTGGTTGTGGCACCCAACCGCTAATACCTATTACGGTATCATCGGCATATTTCTGTCCACTCTTGTAGGCCACTTCAAAGTTTATTTTGCTTTGAACATGGTTGCGGTACTCTTCTAAGATGTGCAACGAATAACGTGAAATGCGGTTTAATTCTATGTCTAGCCCCTCAATTGTTTCTTGGCTTGTTTTAATTTGTTCTTCATAGAAACTTAAAGGCATCTGAAGCTGAACCTCATCGGCATCATTGAGTTCTAGTTTTTCATCATTACGATTCAATACACACAAAAAATATTCTTTGTTGCTCTGATTGACCACCTGAATGCGTTTATCATTGAACTGATTAACATCAAACGAGCTTTTATCGGCGATATAGAATGCTAAGGTGAATCCAGCCTCAGAAAGTTTTTTAAAAGTTTCTGGCGCATAATTCCCCCATGGCTCCATGAAGTCGGCATCTTTACGCTGTTGAAGCAAATCGTGTTGCGAAGTTGTTAGTCTTTCCTGAATATTTTCAATATAGACCATCAATTCTTCGGGGCTCATCTGTGTGTCAATAGCTTCTTCTTCTTCGCTCTGGCTAGCACTTCTATTTGTCATTTCCTGAATCAAATCTGAAGTTTTATTCAACTCGTTAAGTAATTGTGCGTTTTCGCCAATTTCCTCGCTTGTTTTTGCCTTAACATGAAGTAAACCTATAGCTCTGAGTTGCTCTAAAAATTTATCATATTCTTTATGATATATCACAAAGGAATACTTTTTCATTGCTTCTATCATGCTTTACCCTCCATTGCTTCTTGTCTGCTTTTCACGATCTTCTGTGCCGATTTTGAAAGGTTTTCTTCGTCTTCTAAAAATCGTTTAATCTTTCGTATAGCATCTATATAGCCAGGTATTTGAACCTTTTCATATAGATTAACCTTTTGTGTTGATTTCTTACGGGCATAGTCTAGCAGTTCCATCTTTCGAATATACACTTCTCGCTCAATGCCTATCCGAGCTAGTTTTTCAACCAACACCAAGCCATCGAGAAACCACACTGGTTTTGTGAATAGTGCAAATGGTTCTTTTTTAAATATAACTTCTTGCAAAACGGGTGTGCTCACTCCTGCAATTTTTTTACTACCGAGTTTCACATCTTCGATAGTTATTACACGCATGTCAAACTCACCCCACAATTTAGCCATCTTATCTAAATCAGCCATCTGCATTTCAAGCTCATCTTGAAGGTCTTCTGCTTGCTGCTTAGCCTTCTTCACCTCTATGCGCAAAGCTGCTTCCTTGTTTTTCAAGGTAGGCAAAGCGCGCTGCCGCATCTTGAGTTGCTTATCAAGTTGTTGCTGCGAGGTTTTATTATATTGAAACTTTACGGCCATAATCTATCTGTTATTTCCAGTATTTATCTACAAATTCCTGACGAACTTGCACTTCTTCACGCTTAAAGTGATCTCTAAATAAGCCCCATGTTGTGTCGAGCATCTTCTCGGTATCTATGTTGATATCGATTGCTAAGATTTCTTCCGAATATCTTCTAGCAAACTGAAGTGTACGTTCATCGTAGTCAGTTAAGTCGAAACCGTTATCTTGTTTGGTTTTAGCATTGGCAGCATCGGCATATAAACGGATAGCGGCATTCATCACCTGAGGGTGGTCTTTGCGTGTTTGTTTTCCAATTACCAACTGTTTCAAGCGCGATAGTGAACGGAATGGATCGACAATTACTTTACCCACATCAGAATCCATACGTAGGAATAACTGTCCTTCGGTGATGTATCCGGTGTTATCGGGAATAGCATGTGTAATGTCTCCCCCATTTAATGTGGTTACAGCTATAATTGTGATTGAACCTCCATGAGGAAACTGCACTGCTTTTTCGTACAAACGAGCCAAATCGGAATATAACGAACCTGGCATACTATCTTTCGATGGAATCTGGTCCATGCGGTTTGATACGATAGACAAAGCATCAGCATAAAGGGTCATATCAGTAAGAAGAACTAAAACTTTTTCTTGTTTCTCTTCAGCGAAATATTCTGCAGCTGTTAATGCCATATCAGGAATTAGCAGGCGTTCTACTGGTGCATCTTCTGTGGTATTTACGAAGCTTACGATACGATCTAAAGCTCCGGCATTATCGAATACGTTTTTAAAATACAAGTAATCATCATTCGATAAGCCCATGCCACCCAAAATAATTTTATCGGCTTGAGCACGAAGTGCCACATTAGCCATTACTTGGTTATAGGGTTGATCGGGATCGGCAAAGAAAGGAATCTTTTGTCCTGTCACCAACGAGTTGTTCAAATCAATACCTGCAATACCAGTCGCTATGAGTTGCGATGGTTGCTTTCTACGAACAGGATTCACCGAAGGTCCACCTGTTTCTACAATTCTTCCCTCCACACGAGGTCCGCCATCAATTGGATCGCCAAATGCATTAAAAAAACGCCCAGCCAACTGATCGCTTACTGTTAATTGTGGTGGTCGACCTAGGAATACGATTTCAGCATTTGTCGGAATGCCTTCGGTACCAGTAAATACTTGAAGTACCACTTCATCGCCCATAATTTTCACCACCTGTGCCATTCGTCCATGCACCAATGCCATCTCATCGTAACCAACATCGGTAGCTTTAAGCGTGATGGTGGCTTTCGTTAGGTTGATGATTTTTGTATATACTTTTTGAAATGCTTGAGTTTCCATGCATCAAATTTTTCTAGTTATTATTTACGCTCATTTAGAATGTCATCGGCCACACGCTCTCGTGTAGTAAATTCTTCTGATTTCCATTCTGCATAGTTTAATTGCTTCAAAGCACTTATTAGGCGTTTGAAGAAATCAGAAACCTGTTCAAATGAATCAAACTGAAGTGCCATATCTGTAATAGCCAACACCTTTTCTAACATATATTTCTGACGATCCATAGGTGTACGTTCATCAATCTTGTCGAAAGCATCTTGTTGCAAAATAACGGCATCAATTAACTCAGAATTCCAAAAACGCTCATGAAATTCTAATGGCACACTATCATCTCCCAAGATATTAATTTGTTCTTGTGCCTCTTTACCTCTCAACAATAATGTCTTTGCTCGATTCACTTTTTCTAGCCAATTCTCGCCCATATGTTCTTTTAAGTAAGCTATTACCTCTGGATATTCTAGGTATTTTGAATAGCTATCAATGGGGTCGATTGCGGGATATCGTTTGCTATCGGCACGAGCTTGACTTAGTCCGTAGAAACATCGGGCTGCTTTTCGAGTAGATTCAGTAACTGGTTCTTTCAAGTTTCCACCTGCTGGCGAAACTGTTCCGATAAATGTAATAGAACCCGATGCTCCATTGTTTAAATGCACAAAACCAGCTCGCGCATAGAAACTTGTGATAATTGCTGTCAAATCCATTGGAAAGGCATCAGGACCTGGTAGCTCTTCCAAACGGTTACTCATCTCACGAAGAGCTTGTGCCCAACGCGATGTTGAATCGGCCATGAGCAATACTTTCAGCCCCATGGCGCGATAATACTCTGCTAAAGCCATACCAGTATAAACCGATGCTTCACGAGCTGCAACGGGCATATTCGATGTATTGGCAATAATTGTAGTTCGTTCAATTAACTTTTTCCCTGTTCTTGGGTCTTCCAATTCTGGAAATTCAGTAAAAATTTCCACTACCTCATTCGCACGCTCGCCACAAGCTGCAATAATAACTACATCGGCTTCAGCAAATTTTGAAATTGCATGTTGCAACACGGTCTTTCCTGTCCCAAAAGGTCCTGGAATAAATCCAGTTCCACCTTCTACAATTGGGTTTAAAGTATCCATGATGCGTTGCCCAGTTTCGAGTAGTTTAAACGGACGAGGCTTATTTGCATATGCTTTCACCGCCTTCTTCACTGGCCATTTCTGCACCATCGTTATTTTGTGATCATTGCCTTCTGCATCTGTAATAATTGCCATTTGCTCATCAACTGCATACTCTCCTGCTGGTGTTAGAGCTTTTACCGTGTATGTGCCTTCCAATTTGAAAGGGACCATAATTTTATGGGGCGTGCCTTGTTCCGAAACTTCTCCTAACCAATCACCTGCCTGCACTTTATCGCCTACTTGCGCAATTGGCTTATACGCCCATTTCGATTCTCGATTAAGCGGATCGGTATAGTCGCCTCGTTTGAGGAACACACCCTCCATTTTATCTAAATCATTTTGCAAGCCATCGTAGTTACGCGATAAAATACCTGGCCCTAAAGTTACTTCAAGCATGTGTCCTTCAAACACAACCTTTGTACCAACTTTTAGACCACGAGTGCTTTCAAAAACTTGAACATAAACTTGCTTGCCTATCACTTTAATAACTTCTGCCATTAAATTCGATTCAGGGTGTTCTATAAAGCAAATTTCATTCTGCGACACGGCACCATCAACCTCCACTGTTACAAGGTTGGCAATGATACCCGACACTTTACCTACTGTTTTATTATTTTTTTCCATTGCCTAATTTAAATTCTTCTGGAAATTCATATTTACTATCTAACTCTTGCAGTAACCGCTCAAAAAGCTTTTTACCCTCTTCAGGCGATAGATCCATCCATCGTTCCACTAAAAGCAGTTTATAAATGAATCCCAATAGTTTTTCAACGGTGAAATAATTAAAGAAATTTAATTCCTCAATATAATCCCATTTCAATTGATCAATCTTAAAGCCACGCTCTTGAAGGTTTGGATTATCAAACAACTTCAACATTTCTTCTAATCGATCTATTTCGCCTAGCAAGCCAAAATCGCGAGCTCTGCTTTTTCGCAAAGCATCGGCTAATATTTCATCGCCATCAACGAACTCATGCGACACATCTATATCATACTTTCTACCATTTAACGCTATGAATACATTTTTCATATTTCGCTCAAATGCCACATAGTGGGAAAGAAACTTATTCTTAAAACTCAACAAATAATCATAGTATGCCGTGGTGAGTTCTACTTCTGCTTCCGATCGCGATAATTCCTCATGATCGTCTATCTTTTCTGCCAGTCTTAACAGATAATTTGGAAACTCTTGCCCTTCTATTGATTCTATTGTGCGCTTCGACAATAGTTTTTCTATTTCTTCTTCGCTATACACTCCTCGCTCATCGAAAGAAGCCTTTGAAGTATATTTTTTATTCAAGAAGTTTGTATGATCAAAAGGCAAATAGAGCGACCTAGCCAGAGCATAATCGGAAGTATTCAATTCTTCTCTTAGCGAATTTAACAATTCAACAGAACCAAACCCCTTTCTTTTATCTCCAAGCAAAATATCAGGCAGACCGGCTACTAAATAATAATAGTTTTTTGCCATTTCTTTATGTTTTATCCGAAGAGTAAATCAGTGGTTTTATTACGCAGATAAGCTTTGAAAAAATTCATAAAATCTTCTTCCGTAAAACTTACCGCATAACCAGCTCCTTGAGGTTCTACTTTAAATCCAGATTTCACTTTGCCCGAAAACTCAAAAGTAACACTCTTATTTAACGCATCGGCTAAACTTGATTTCAACATCGGTTCTACAATGCTTTTATCCTTCTCCGCTAAAACTAAATGAAGATTGGCTTGTTGATTTTTTGCCCAAGCCTCGACTAAGCTACCAATGATAGCCGTTAAATTTTCTGAGGCGGAAAACGTCTCCTTTAACCCTGGTTTCAACACCTGAAGGGTAATACTTTGCTCTATTTCTTGTTTTAAAGCTGAAATAGCTTGTTGTGAACTCATTTTAAGCTCTGAATTAACGTTAGAAACCAACGATTCTGCTTCATGTTTAGACTTAGCTAACAGTTCCGCAGCCTCTCTTTGAGCTTTTAAAATAATAGCATCGGCATCGGCCTTTGCTTTGTTGATAATTTCATTTGCTTCAACCTGAGCTTTTTGAACTCCGTCGGCATAAATCTTATCAGTTAACTCTTGAAGTTGTGATTGCATAATATTTGTTCATTTTATTCAGACAATACGTTGCCCAATTTTCTGCCAATTTAAGAAGTTTTTGGCAAATATGAAACAATTCAACTCAAAGATTAACCCTCATTAACAAATCTTTGCAATAAACTACACAAAATTAATACAAAGAGATTTTGAACTTTTTGGGGCAACAGATGTACGAATATATATTACAAAAAAAAAATGGAACCCGTTTAAATGGTTTCCATTTTCCAAAATAGTTCGCTCCTCCTCAATTATCAGAACAACAGCCCCTATTCAATTATTTTTGCTCTTCTAATTGATGAGCATCTAAATCCATTTGCAACTCAATGCCCGCCATAATGAAAGGTCCAACTCCTTTTGGGTCATTGGCTCTTATTGGCTCTGAAAGATAATAGGCATAAGTTCCATCTCTGCGCTGATCATTGCCTCCCCCTAAACCTGCCACTGAACAGCACTGATTCAAATCAATAGTCTCATCAGAATTTATGGTGACAAATGACGTCAAAATTCCTTCGAAGCCTTTTTTTGCTGCCTGCATATATTCATCACCCACGTAACCCAATCTATTTGCCTTTGAAAAAGCATAAACAAACTGAGTAGAAGCGGTTGCCTCTAAATAGTTTCCTTCACGCTCTGGTGCATCCATCACTTGATACCACACGCCAGTTTTAGCATCTTGTGCCTTCAAAATTGCTCCATACACTTTCTGCAGAATAGAAATAAATTCAGCTCGTTTAGGGTGCTCTGCTGGAATGTAATCTAAAATATCAACCAATGCCATCGAATACCACCCCATTGCACGACCCCACACATGCTGAGAAAGGCCTGTTTCTTTATTTGCCCAAAATTGCTCTCTACTTTCATCATAGCCATGAAAATTCAAGCCTGTAATTGAATCATGTGTATGCTTCTGAATCAACTCCACTTGCAAAATAGCATCATCAATTGCTGCTGGCAAATTAAATGTTGCTCCATATTGTGCAGAAAACGGATCTGCCATATATACTCCATCGAGCCACATTTGCCATGGATATACTTTCTTATGCCAATACCCACCATCTGAATTGCGTGGCTGACCTTCTAGCTGTGTGTGCAGCAGGTCCATCGCCTTTTTAAATCGCTCATCACTGGTCTGTTTATATATCTCAAAAAGTATTTTTCCTGAATTAACTAAATCTAAATTATACTTCTCTAACTCATATCCCCCCATGATACTACCATCTTCTTGAATCATCGTATCGGCATAATTGTAACCATAATCCCAATATCTTTGCTCTCTTGTATAAGCATATAATTTTTGATTCGCCAATGTAACCAATCCTTGCGTATAACTCCATTTGGGAGATGTTGTCCAATCAAGCATAGCTGCCTCTGGAAAACGTTTTTGATCGGAGTTTGCCATTAATTTTGCCCATTCAATCGGCGTTTTTCCTTTAAACTCTAATTCTCCAACTACTTCTTTTTTTGCTTGCCTGCACGATATCAACATAGCAACCATGAGTGCAAAAAATAAAATTGACTTAAATCTATTCATGTTTTAAAATTTATGTTATTAAAAACAAATATACAGAACACATCGGAATACACAAATTTTTTATCTAATTTTATGAGATTCTAAAATAATCAATCATCAATTGCCTTATATTTCATGCAGAAAAAAAAAAGAGCACAACGTTCAAACGTTATGCTCTTCACTTATTAATGTTCTTTTATCTATTCTTGAAAATTCACCATTTCATGCAATTGCTCAACCATTTGCTTCGAATAACTACGAACCCAACTCTTCACGCTCGATGGTTGTAATGCCTCCGATTGCACAGACCACACATAGTGATTAGTCTTCACATCATACATAATCGACTCTATGACATAAGTACTTTCTTGGAGTACTTTCGAATCGTGATTCATTTCTGAATTGCGATAAGAAAAATAGCTTTGATAATCATTGTAATACACGTAACTAAAATTTGGAGTTTTACTATCCGAATCATTACGCACATAAATTGACTCTTTCTTTGTGTCAACCACCGAAACAGTAAACAGAGCATCACATCCTGCAGCTGTTAAAATGGAATCTAAATGCTGCTTATCAACATTTTTTAAAGAAATCAATTTATTCTCGATAATCTCCCTACTCGCAATCGCCTCCATTCCATGCGATTCAAATGACTTCACAATTCTACTTTCAATTCGATCTTTCAAATCTGGGTTTGCTACCATGGCTAGCACACAGACTTTTTTAAAAGGCTCATGATAAAGCTCCTTTTCATTAACATGTGTTTGCGTAATTTTTTGTGTAGTTTTACACGATACAAAACAAAAAAGAAGCAATACAATAAGGTAAATATTTTTCATATCAAGATTTTCGATATTTAAAAAAACTATTTCTCAACACCCGATGAAATCTGACCTATTTTAAATGCCAATCCACCACTAAAACCAAATTGTGTAAAAGGGACATTTGTCGATAGTCCTCCATCTGCGCCACCTCCTAGTGTCCACCAAACATCAGCATTAACATCTGTAACTGGGAAATTTGCATTTCCTTGCACAAATAATCCAACGCGATTAGAAAACCAAAATTTCAAACCTGCTTTAAATCCTACTCCAAATTGAATCATTGAATCATATTCAATAACATTCGGATCATAAACAGCAAGTCCCAATCCGGCTCCTGTAAAAACTTGAAATTTCGGTGAAATAGGAAGATTCTTTGTTAATCCTAATAAATAATAACTCGAATTCAAATCGAAACGATCATTGGCTCCTTTTTCAAACACTTTCGCTTCTCCGTTCTGTCCCATATACGTAAAATCTAATGAAGCAAAACGAAAAACAGGATATGCAACTGACACTCCATAAGATGTTCCTTCGCCGATTCTTCCTGCATAAAACTTATCGCTAAATGTATAACCAACGAAAGGTGTCAACTCCACTTGGGCCTGCGATGTTGCTACAAATGCAACTACTCCAATAATTAATGATACTAATTTTTTCATTTTTATATTTTTCAATTTAAAGCCAAAAATAACAAAAATCTGAACACCTAGATTTTAAAAAATATAAATTTATTGATTTACCAACAAAAAAGGAGCTGAAATAGACTTCTTCAGCTCCTTTTTTAATAAATTTCATTGTATTTTATACTTCCTATCTATTCCTTTTCTACAATTGTCCCTCTTTTACCGCTAACCTTCACATTACCTGATTTACCAATGCCCACATAAACCGTTCCATTGTTTGAGCCATAGATAGTCACATTTCCACTTGGACAATAAATCTCTCCATTATTAGAACCAGAAACAGTTACACTGGCATCTGTAGATGTTAATACTAAACTCCCACCTGCATCACCATAAACAGTTAGATTACTATAAGCCTTAATTACACCTGCTTTTTGTTGCTGAACTGTTACCGATCCCTTTGTTGATGTAATATCTTCACTAACACTTCCGCCATAAACAGTTACATTGCTAAATGCATTAATCACACCTGCTTGCTGCT
>JBKEAC010000087.1:0-10539 GCA_047971925.1 Mangrovibacterium sp. | reverse complement strand
TATAGGGGACTTCTAAAAATTAGTTTTAAACTGGGGAAGCTGCTAAATACAGCTGTTGTTCATTTTGTTTTCTGAGCGTATCTTTTGCACTAATTTCTTAAACCATAGCTCGCTATGCTTCTGCGAAATTAGTCCAAAATCTATCTCCCATAAAATCAAAATGACCTAACAGCTAATTTTTAGAAGTCCCCTATAATTGTGATGATTTACGTTGTTGTTGTTTTGCCATCAAACGACAAACAAAGTCATGTTGTCAGCATTTATTGCTGATTAATTTGGTCGGTTGAACTATGTATGAGCTTGTGTTGTGCGCAGCCGGGTGAGCGATTGCAGCGGAAATCCTTTTAAGGGGGCTTTGGTTCTCGCCCCCTTAAAAGATTGTAGCGGAAAGCGCGACGGCATGGCGAGGGAGTGCGGCGGGGAGGAATGCCGGCACCCCCAAATGATTATTTTATTTTTGAGGCAAGCCGTAGCCATTGGTAATGCCGGAAGTAATTAACTCTTGCTCGGCAAGGGGGAGTAGATAAATTGGCGGTTTGTTGGCATCGGCATCGGCATCGCTATAGCCGCTAAAAAGATTGTCGGCATAATCTGAACGATATTTCACAATGTCGCTACCCCAAGCTACACGGGTGTATCCCTCGCTGAGGAGCAATTCGGCTTCGTTTTGATCGATGGTTGTGAAAAGCCCTTTAATGGCGAGGTTTGACAATTTTGCGGCGCTAAAACTTGCATCGCCCACTTGTCGAGCTTCGAGCTCCCAATCGTTGTTTTGCCCACGCCATCCGGGGAACAACACGGGGTCGGTTTCGTCGAGGCATTGAGTGGTTAGCCTGTAGCCGCAATAGTCATTGCCGCTGACAGCTTTAGTGTAGATGGTTTCGGAAATGGTGTTTCCGTTAGGGAATGTGTGGAAACCTTTCGCCGATAAGTCATTAACGAGTTCGTTCATTTCGGCACGGTTGTTTTTGAGAGCGATACCGAGTTTGGCGGTTCTAATTAAATCCCATCGTCGCATACCTTCGCCACCAAATTCGAGTTTTCTTTCTTCCAGAATGTAGTCGATCATGGTGTTTCCGGTTTTTGAGTTTGCTTTGAGGTATTCGTAGGCTTCATTGGCATGAGCTGTGCTTGAGAAAGCGCGATTGTGTACTTTTCGGAGGCAATTTAGCGCTATGGCATCATTTCCCAAAGCCGCTTTCACTTCTCCGAGCATCAGTATGACATCGGCCAATCGCATGTATGGCGTGTTAATTCCGTCGTTTCTTTGAGTTTGCGTCCAGGGGTCGGTCATTCTGTTTGAATCCCATTTGTTTAAGGCTGGTCCTCCATATTGCCTTGAACCTGGAGTCCACGAGTTGATTATTTCTGCGCCTTTTCCGTTGCTTGAAGTGACAGAAATGGTTACATCGCGACGCATGTCTTTGTTGTGGAAAGCTCCATAGTAGTATGCTGCTTGGAATCGACATTGACCGTAGCTTTTGCAGGGATAGGCGTTTGCTGAGGCACCACCCGATGGTCTTCCGAAGGAGTATGGACGGTCGGATGGTAAGCCGGTTGTTTCGGTAATTTCGTATATTGATTCGGAAGAATATACGCCATCACCTTGCATCATCATTTGGAAAACATATTGGAAAGGGTTTGCAAATGATTGTCCGGCAGTTCCTATGGTTCTGGGGTCGACAGTTTGCAGGGAAACACTACCTGGATTGTTCATGCATGATTGGAGATACGTTTCGGCAATTTTGTAGAATTTCGACCAATCTGATCTTCGGGCATAGAATGATTTTGTTGTTTGGTCTTGACCGATTGTTTCGAAGTCGATGGTATTTCCGTCGATATCGACATAAAAATCGGCTCCTAGGTCGGTTCTTCGGGTTGCGTATCCACCGGCAAAAAGAGCAATTCTTCCGATTAGTCCTTGCACGTATGTTCTAGACATTAAGCTAGGCGACCTACCTCCTTCTCCAACTCGGTACATGACTGGTTCGATTTCGATCAAATCGTTTAGAATATCCTCATATATGTAGTCTCTAGGCGATTCGGCGCTGTGCACATGTCCGTTGGCATTGTTTTTAATGTATGGTACATCGCCAATGAATCGACAAAGTTCGAAATAGCAAGTTGCGCGCAGAGCAATGGCTTGCCCACACAAGTCGGTTAACCTTGTGATGCTTTTATTTTCGAGTGCATCGTGGAAAAGTTCTTGTTCTTTTACGGCATTAATTAGTTCGTTGCAGATGTAAATAATTTTATAGCACGCAAACCAAGTAGTTTTAGCGTTATAGGTTGAAATGGAGAAATTTTCCGTTCCGCCGGGGTAGAAATATTCGGGGATATGCCTTGTTTGGGCACTAAATGTTTCGGGGTGGTGCTCAATGTCCGACCCAGCAACAACCACATCGTAGAACAAGCCATTGGAGTGGACATATGATTCTGCTCGAAAGGTTTCATAGGCAGAAAGTAGGGCAGCTTGAGCTGTTTCAACATCGCTAAAGATAAATTCTCCGTAGGGAGTTGACGAAGAGTTTGATTCTAAATAATCTTCACAAGAAGTTGCTGTGGTAACAGACAAGGCAGCAAGGAGAATGATTTTATATTTTTTGAGTATTTTCATCTATTTATATTTTTGTTTTTTTAATTGCCAGATGTATCTCGCCATTATAGTCATGCTCGTGTGTGAGATTCCTAAGCACATGGCTCGTATCATGCTTTAAAATAACTAGGTTTAGAATTAGAACGATACATTCATGCCAAGTATGAAGGATTTAGCGCGCGGATAAGAACCAAAATCTAGGTTGGTTTGCGGTAATCCGGAATAATCGGCTCTTGCGTTTATTTCGGGGTCGAGTCCGGAGTAGTTTGTTAAGCAAAAAAGATTAGAGGCAGAGAGGTAGACACGCGCTCTTGTAAGTTTTACTTTCTTTGCCCAATTGTTTGGAATGGAATAGCCGATTGAAAGCGATGCTAATCTTAAGAATGAAGCATCTTCAATGAAACGATCATAGGTAACACCTCTTTCGTAATAGGGCAAACCCATTTGCGCATTTTTGTTTAATTCTTTCAGTTCATCGGGATTAGTTACGGCATAAAGTTGCCCATCGGAATCGACGTTATAGGCTTTAAAAGCATTGCTCACGAAATCTAATCGGTTAGCGCCTAAGTAATAGTCTTTGTTACCGAACGAGCTAATTAATCCGGTTGCATTATAAATTTTTCCACCATACGACCAGTTAAATAGAGCATTGAGGTCGAAGTTTTTATATTTAAAATCGAGACTAATTGAACCGGTGTGTCGAGCTTGCATTTCGCCGATGATTGTGTAGTCATTGGCATCAATCACGTTGTTTCCATCAACATTTTTAAATTTCACGGCTCCGGGATAAGCGCCTTGTCCGGTGGGAGTTTTAAAAGGGTGCGGGTGGTTTCCACCGATGTTTGAGAAATCGGCAATACCACTTTTCAAAACATATTTACCATCGATATAGTCGAAATCATCAACTTGATAAAATCCATCGCCAATAAATCCTCTAACCACGCCAATCGCTCTACCTTCTTTAACCACATAATCATATCGTGGCATTGAAGGACTAGCGGCCCAATCGGTGTTATATATGTACTCATAATCACCGTTTAGTTTATCGATGTTGTTACGGTTGAAATTATAAATTAGAGTTGTTGAGAAGTTGAAATCATTTTTCTGCACTACTTGAATAGCTGTTTGCGCTTCAAATCCTTTGTTAGAAGTTTGTCCGAAGTTTTGGAATTGGGTTGAATAGCCTGTGGTTGCATCGATATCAACTTCCATGAGTAGGTCGCGTGTTTCATTCCAGTATGCTTCTAAACTTCCCGACCAGCGATTATTGAAGAATGAATAATCGATTCCAATATTTCGAGAGAGTGTGGTTTCCCATTTCAAGTCGGGGTTTTCTAATTGTCCTTTTGGCATTAGCACCGAATTGTTTTTACCATCAACTTCATATCCGATGCTCGTTGCATCGACAGTAACCCAACTTTCTCTCCACAAAGAAGGGTTTATATTATCCGATCCAATGTATCCCCACGAGAGTCGGAGTTTCAAGTTGTTCACCCACGATGAATTTACCAGCCATTTTTCGTTGTTCATTCGCCAAGCAATCGCCATTGAGGGGAACATTCCCCACTGGTGGTTTGGTGCGAATTTCGATGATCCATCGGCACGGAAAGTAGCTGTGAAAAGATATTTTTCGAAGACGCTATAATTAGCTCTTCCAAAGAAAGACGCCACTTTGCTAGGTGGAGCTTCGGTGTTTAATACCGATGTGGTTGAAGCGCTATTAATTAAGCCGACAGCATTTTGGAAGTTAAAACTATTTGGGAAGCCCAATCCCTTAATGGTGTTTGTTGAAAGGCTACTTCCTCGCAATTCACTACCCATTAGGATGGCTAATTTTGTATCGTTTTTCATTTTTAGCTTGTAATCAAGCGTTGTAAGCCATCGGTAGCCCAAACCATCGGCATTATTAATAGCAATTTCCTTTTGTTGGATTAGCCCATTGTTATAGTCATATGATTTTTCATGGCTATCGCTAAGAGTAAACTCGCTATATAGGGAAACGTTTTTGTGCAGATTAGCAGTAAGACCGATGAATGCCCTGAGGTATTGTCGATCTAAATAATTTGTGTTATTTTTAATTTGTTTCACGGGGTTATATGCCGCATCGACAAATTCACTTCCATTGGCAAAAGAGGAAACATCTTCGGCGTTACCAAGCGGGTTATCGATAGGGCGATACATGTAGGCCGCCGCGGGGATTGACCCTTTATACTCCACTTCTTCAACTTCGTTTTCAGAATGACGACGATACATGAAAGCTTCGGCATTAATTTTGAAATTATCAGTGACACGTTGCTCCACTTTAAAGGTTGCACTGCTTTGTCGATAGCCTGTTTGTATTTGAATACCTTTATCTTCGAGATGGCCTAAATTCAAATACATTTTGGTTTTCTTTGTTCCTCCAGTAACGGTGAAGTTATGATTTTGCCCAAAAGCCGTTCTCAAAATATCATTGGAATAATCGTGAGCATTCACATCTTTATAATCGTTGAAGTGATTTCCATTATTACTTCCCAATCCGAAATACTTCTCAACTCCGTTTTGGTAGCTGCTCCCTAGCGCAGAAGCATAGCTCCAGGTGTGTAATAAATATTGCTGAGCAGAAAGCGCTTTAAAATGTTTTGCGGGCGTATTAATTTGCAGATATCCATTGTAAGTAACATCGAGGTCGCCTTCTTTAGCATTTTTTGTTGTTACAAGGATTACACCATTGGCACCACTTGCACCATATATTGCGGTTGAAGCAGCGTCTTTCAACACCGATACAGATTCAATTTGCTCTACAGGAATCGAAGAGATTTCATCAACGGGAAAGCCATCAACAATCAAAAGTGGTTCATTGCTCTGAGAAATGGAACCTCCACCTCTAATTCTAATGCTCTTCTTAGCTCCTGGTCTTCCATCTTGGCTAGAAACCGACACCCCTGCTAGTCGCCCTTGGAGAGCCATTGCAAGATCGCTCGAAGGAGTTTGTGCTAATAATTTACTTCCTATGGTAGATACAGCCCCTGTTAAATCTTTTTTTTGTTGCGTGCCATATCCCACACTCACAACCTCCTCTACTTGCAGAACATCAATTTCGAGGACAGCATTAATGTTTTGAGATTGAATTGGAATTCTAATTGACTTCATTCCAATGAAAGAGAATTCCAACACATCGGCAATTTTCACATCGGTAAGCATGAAATCGCCATCAATGTTGGTAACAGTTCCGTGATGTGTTCCCACATGCACAACAGTTACTCCTGGAATTGATTGCCCATCTTTATCGGTCACCTTCCCCGATACAGAAATCATGTTTTGTGCGAGCGAAACATAACACATGAATGTCAATAATAGGATTAGAGAATATTGAAGTGGTGTTTTTTTAAGCATCTATGGTGATGTTTTTCTTATTATTTATCAATTGTATTTATTTCTGCAAAAGTATTCTTTTATCTGAAATAGTATCCTAAATAATGAAATTATTTAATGAAATATGCGAAATTAATTATCTTAATACTCTTAATCAGCCTTCAATGGCTTTTCCAAGTAAGTAATTATTCATATCAGCGCCTACTCCATAAACAAGCAAATGGCACAAATGATTAAAAAAAAACTTGTTTCTCTTCTGAGAAACAAGTTTTTCTGTAAAAGACTATCAATTGCTTCAAGTGAAGCAACAAACATTTAACCAGTCTATTCTTGAGACATGTATGCTTCGATAGGATCGCACGTGCAAATCAAATTTCTATCACCAAAAGCATCATCAATTCTACCCACTGAAAGCCAAAACTTATTTTGTTTCACCCAATCGAGCGGATAAGCAGCTTTCTGACGAGTGTAAGTGTGATTCCACTCATCGCTCACAACATGCTCAGCTGTGTGTGGTGCGTTTTTCAGCGGATTATCCTCTTTATCGAGTTTTCCGGCAATGACATCTTGAATTTCCTCATAAATCACATTCATTGCTTCGATAAATCGGTCGAGCTCTTGCTTCGATTCACTCTCGGTGGGTTCAATCATGAGAGTGCCATGAACAGGGAAAGAGAGAGTTGGTGCGTGAAATCCGAAATCCATGAGCCTTTTTGCAACATCGGCTTCTGAAATTCCGCTAAGCGCTTTCAATGGACGGCAATCCATAATCATTTCATGAGCCACTCGTCCATGTTCTCCTGTATATAAAATTCCGAAGGTGTTTTTAAATGCCGCTGCTAAATAATTAGCATTTAATATCGCCATTTTAGTAGCTTTAAGAAGCCCTTCAGCGCCCAACATTTTTATGTATCCATAGGTAATAGGTAAAACCATAGCACTTCCCCATGGTGCAGCAGCAACCGCTTTGATACCACAATGCCCGTTATCTACAACTGGGTGAGAAGGAAGGAACTTCACCAAATGCTCGGCCACACCAATCGGACCAACCCCTGGACCACCACCACCGTGAGGAATGGCAAAAGTTTTGTGTAAATTTAAATGACAAACATCGGCACCAATTCGTTTTGGATTAGTTAATCCCACTTGCGCATTCATGTTTGCACCATCCATATAAACTTGTCCACCGTTTTCATGAATAATTTCACACATTTCCATGATAGCAGACTCAAACACGCCATGAGTTGACGGATAGGTAACCATAAAGGCAGAAAGTGTATCTTTATATTTAATTGCATTTAATCGAAGAGCCTCTAGGTCGATATTTCCACATTCATCGCAAGGAGTTACCACGATATCCATTCCAGCCAAAGCAGCACTTGCAGGATTTGTTCCGTGTGCCGATGAGGGAATAATGACCACATTTCGCTGAGATTCCCCTCTACTTAAATGATATTCACGAATAACCATCAATCCGGCATATTCACCAGCTGCACCCGAATTAGGTTGAAGGCTGATATCTGCAAAACCAGTAATTTCAGAAAGATCACGGCGTAATTCATCCATCATTTCATGGTATCCCAAAGCTTGGTCTTTCGGAACAAAAGGATGAATACCACCAAACTCAATCCAACTTAAAGGGAACATTTCGGCAGCCGCATTAAGCTTCATGGTGCACGACCCAAGTGGAATCATTGAGTGAGCTAATGAAATATCTTTATTTTCTAATCTTTTAATATAACGAAGCATTTCTGTTTCCGAATGATATTGTTTGAAAACATCTTGCTGCATGAAAGAATCTTTTCGAGCAAAATTTTCTTTAATCTTGCTTTGCTCTGGAAATGAAGTAATAGCTGAGTATGATTTACCCGCCGCTTTAGCAAAAACTTCAATAATCCAGTTAATCTCATCCACACTAGTTGCTTCATTAATGCTCAGCCCGATATCGCCATTTTTAAAATATCGGAAATTCATTTCTAACTCAATCGAAAGTCTTTTAATATCTTCGATTTTCACAACACTAGGCAGTGCTATACGAATGGTGTCGAAATAATCTTTATTCAATTGAGCATAGCCAAGCGATGTGATTTCTTTCTCTAAAAGAGCGGCGATTTGATGAATGCGCAAAGCAATACTTTTTAATCCATCGGCACCATGATAAACTCCATAGAAACCAGCCATGGTGGCAAGAAGAGCTTGAGCAGTGCAAATGTTTGATGTGGCCTTTTCTCGTTTAATATGCTGTTCGCGTGTTTGCAATGCCATTCGGAGAGCACGGTTGCCATGAACATCTTTGGAAACACCAATAATACGACCAGGCATTGCACGCTTGTTTTGTTCTGATGTTGCAAAGAAAGCAGCATGCGGACCACCATATCCCATTGGGATTCCTAAACGCTGCGATGTGCCAAATGTAATATCGGCACCCCACTCACTCGGAGGAGTAAGTATTGATAAGCTCAACAAATCGGCAGCTACTCCCACCATTGCCTCTACACCGTGAGCCTTTGCTGCCAATTCCGAATAATCGACTAGTTCGCCATTGGCATTAGGATATTGAACGATAACACCAACCAAATTCTCATCAAACACGATGTCATCGATTCGAGCCACTTTCAAATCAATGTTCAAAGGAAGTGCTCTTGTTTTTAAAACATCATGTGTCTGACTCCAAACTAATTCATCGACATAAACCACATTGGCGGAAGACTTCACTTTAGCGCGAGATCTGCAGTTCATCATCATCACCATTGCTTCTGCTGCTGCAGTTGCCTCATCGAGTAGCGATGCATTTGCCAGATTCATACCTGTTAGCTCGCAAATCATTGTTTGATAATTCAGCAAAGCTTCTAAACGCCCTTGTGAAATTTCCGCTTGATAAGGAGTATATGAGGTGTACCACACCGGATTTTCGAGCACATTACGCAAAATTACTGCTGGAGTAATTGTGTCGTAATATCCCATTCCTATATAGGAATTAAAAACTCTGTTTTTAGCCGCTATCGCTTTTATTTTTTTCAAATATTGCCGTTCAGAAAGACCTTTACTTAGTTGAAGTTCTTTCTTCAAGCGAATGTTACTTGGCACAGTTTGCTCTATTAGTTCTTCAAGCGAAGAAGTGCCAATCATTTGTAGCATTTCTGCTATTTCACTCTTGCGTGGACCAATGTGTCGATCCTCAAAATTATCGTTTGCCATACTTTAGGTAAATTAGATTTATGTGAGGAAAGGGTTGTTTCTCTTTTCTGCACCGATTGATGTTTCAGCACCATGTCCACAATACACCTTCACCTCATCGGGTAAAGTTAATAGTTTGTTTTTAATTCCTGATATTAAAAGATCAAAATTTCCATTAGGTAAGTCAGTTCTACCAATACTTCCTTGAAAAAGCACATCACCAGCTATTAGAAATTTATCAAATTCACTATAAATCACAAGACTTCCCGGACTGTGTCCTGGCACATGAAGCAACTTCAGCTCAGAATTGCCAAACTTCACCACATCGCCATCGTTAAGATAAAAATCAGGATATTCCACAGGCTCTACATCGCCCACACCTCGCATAGCGCACCATTGAGGATACAAGTCGATGAGCATATTATCTTCTTCATGAGCTAAAAATGGCACACCATAACGCTTTCTCACATAATTAATACCAAACAGATGGTCGAAATGCCCATGCGTGTTAATAATCTTCTCTACTCTCAATTCGTTTTTAGCAATAAACTCATCAAGCTGTTCATGCTCGTAATCGAACAAGTTACCAGGATCAACAATCACACATGCCTTTGTTTCATCATAAAGTACAAGCGTATTTTCTTGCAAATAGTTAAAGGTGAATTTTTTGATTTCTATCATGATTTATCTGATTTAGATATTTTTTATTCTGAAGTTCCTTCAAGCATGGGCACAAAAGCGCAACTGCCAACCACACGCCGTTCAAATTCTTTTTCGTTCAATCGGGTAATAAGCATCATCTGTTGATTGCCTTCCTTTCCTAATGGTAAAATCATTCTACCACCGACTTCTAACTGTCGTAGAAGCTTTTTAGGTATTTCTGGCGCTGCTGCGGTAATAATTATCGCGCTGAAGGGTGCAAACTGAGGTAATCCCTCATATCCATCACCAAAAAAGAAATAAGGACGATATCCAAGCTCTGGGAGTAGATGTTGCGCACAATGAAATAAATCTCTTTGTCGCTCAACAGTATAGACTTTAACTCCCATAGCTGCAAGTACAGCAGCCTGATAACCTGACCCTGTTCCAATCTCAAGTACTTTATCTCCGGTATTCACATCTAGCAACTCTGTTTGTTGCGCCACCGTAAAGGGCTGAGAAATTGTTTGCCCTGCAGCTATTGGAAATGCCTGATCTCTATAGGCAAACTGTTCAAATCCGCTATCGATAAATAAATGACGTGGAATCTTACCTATTGCGGCAAGTACTCTTTCATTCGTAATTCCTTTATCACGCAACAAATTAATTAGGCGAATTCGTAATCCTTGATGTAAAGGAGTATCTTCCATAACAAGCTCTTTTTCGTTTAACTGCAAATTTAATTGAAAAAACAATTTAAACCAGCACATCTA
>JBKEAC010000086.1:0-5449 GCA_047971925.1 Mangrovibacterium sp. | reverse complement strand
CTACTAGTTGGGATGGCACATATATAAAAGGAAGCCTTCCAGAAGCATTGAAGGGAACATTAGTTGATGAATCTTATTATGGCAAGGACAACATACCTATTAACTATTAAATTTAGAAAATAATACGATAAAACTGATGACTTATCAAATTAAGAAAATAAAAAGCAAACGGCAGCTCTATCCATTTTGGGTAGGGCTGTTTTACTTTTAGTGGTTCTTGCTTCGGCTGTTATCAGTCATCTGACAGTCTACCAAAAACTTATCAACAACGCCCCAAAGTATCCCTCCGACCAACTACATCTTTTCCATTTTTTAGCAAAGACTTTCCTTTGCGTACATGAATAGAATAGAAAAACGCAAGCAAACATGGATGCGCAAGCATTATGGCTTATGGCAACAAAGCAGACTAAGTCTGATACAACCAAATTCCAACTCTACAAAATTTAACACAGAATATGATGCTATTACGCCCACAATCACTACATTTGACCTGATGGATAGAGCAACGCAAATAGAAATAGACTACTACGGTGCCAATAACGACGATTATGTGAACGGTGCAGGTTTTTGTTGTGGAGAAAGCATGCAAAGCAAAAGCATTCCCACTACAGGCGATGCGTATGAGAAGTTGCAGTATTATTATCACTCTGATCATTTGGGAAGTGCTTCGTACATCACCAATCTCGACGGCGAAGTAGTTCAACATATTGAATATGTGCCTTTCGGCGAAGTCTTCATCGAAGAGCGCAATAATACTTGGAACACGCCTTTCCTTTTCAATGGAAAAGAATTGGATGAAGAAACGGGATTGTATTATTATGGTGCGAGGTATTATAATCCGAGGGTGAGTATTTGGTATGGGGTGGATCCGCTTCATGAAGAACGTTATGGATTATCGCCTTATCAGTATTGTCAAAACAGCCCAGTGATGCTGACAGATCCGACGGGAATGTTGGATGACATTTATATTACAGGTGAAAAAGCAGATGAAGCTACAGTGCAACTAAACTCAGCAACGAGTTTGAATATTACAAGAAATGACTCTACAGGGAAATTATCTGCAATGGGAGACGCCGTAACTAGCGATGATAAGAAGCTATTAGAGGCAATAAACAACAACAGTGTAATAGTAAATATTACGGCGGACAACTCCAAAACAACCAAAGGGGTCAATGGCGAAAATTTATTAATGATTGGAGGTTCTTTCAAAGGCAATATTATCAAGGAAGAAGAGCAAGCTATTACAATAAATCTTGATTTTGAAGATGCTGTTGGAAATGTTACACTAGATTTTGTATCAACATCAACAAGAGCGATTACAAATCAGCATGTTAATCCAAGTGTGTTGGGTGCGATGGATGTAGCAAATGGAAATGTTGGACAGGGAATGCTACACGAAGCACTGGAGTCATATTATGGAGGGCTAATTTCGTTAAAAAAAGGTGTTTCATCTCCCATGGCAGGGGAAAGAGGTAGTGTCTATAATAAAGCTCATAATAGAGCCCCAACTCAGGGAGGTGTGGTCAATGCACAATATTGGGATGTATCGGGGAAGGAATTGCCAGATGCTAAAGGTGCAGCAAGAGTAGAGGTGAAAAGTAGAGGAACGGTAATAATGACTTATCCATAGAGTTATGTTTGTATGCAAAAGAATTATTTTACTGCTCACTCTAATGTTGTACCCATATATAGGATATTGTACAGAGAGAGAACTCGAGCTATGTAAGATACTTAGAATTAGAGATAAAGGAAGTTATCATATTGTAATTGCAAAAAACGGGGACATATTAATGAAAATTCTGTCAAAAAAAGAGGCGAATTATCCAGCTGATTTAGATCCGATAAAAAAAAATCACTACTATTACTTTGATTTTAATTACGGTAAGGTGGAAATAGGTGAGGAGCTGCTAAGTGGCAATGCAAGTTTGCTACATGTGAAGAAAACTCGTTTTTTTACAGATGGTAACACTCGGGTCAAGTTCAAAAAACGTTTTGGCAATAAATTATGCACTAATGTTAATCTTAAAGGACTTTATTATATTCCAGTAGCACCTTAAAGTTACTGACAGATGAAAAATAAAGAAAAATATTGAATATGCAAGCTACACCAAATACCCAATCCAGCTTTAACTTCGGCGAGGTATTCCTTGAGGAACGCAATAATACTTGGAACACGCCTTTCCTTTTCAATGGAAAAGAATTGGATGAAGAAACGGGACTGTATTATTACGGAGCGAGGTATTATGATGCGAGGATTAGTTTGTGGTTATCTACCGACCCTCTCCAAGAAAAATACCCGCATGTTTCTACCTATGCGTATACATTTAATAATCCAGTAATTTATAAAGATCCTGACGGTAGAGATGGAATTAGGGTGATTGATACGAAAAACAAGACAATTACAATTAAAGCTTTGTATTTTGTTCAATCGGCAGATAGAAATTACTATACAACAAAAGGCAAAACAAAGCAATTCGGAGGTTACTCCGAAAAGCAGATTGGGAAAATGCAGGAGAGTACAAATAAATATCTTAATAATTTAGGTATGAGCGTTTCTGATGGTGAATATAAAGGCTATTCAATAAACTTTGATTTAGAATTTAGAGATGGTGGAACTGTTGAACAGAGTGAGAATAGTGCACAGAGCGAAATGCAAGATGGACACTCTGTAGGAAATAGCTTCACTAGAGGAAATAGTAGTGTTTATTCAAGATTTGCGTCTAAAGAAATTGACAATAACGATGGTACTGTAAGTACTTCTACAGTCGGCGGTATAACTATTGGAAATAAGGATATCATGATGAACTCCTCACAGGATACTAAGATGAATCGAATCCATGAGATTTTCCATACATTTGGTTTTAGTCACCCTAAAGGTACAGGTGGTTCTGAAGGCATAATGAAATATCCACCAGAGAAACCAAATCAAAGTGATGCAAATCAATTAGGAAATGATTCATTCTTACCTGCAGTAAAATTAGAAGATGAAAAATAAATTAACTTTGTTGATAATAATGTATGGAGTTTCATTACAGATGTTTGCTATTGAAAATGAACTAAAAAAGGATACTCTATTGTATTTCGAGCTTGATATTCGTAGTGAAATAAGTCACCCTGTTGTAATGGGTGGAATGATAAAGAAACTTGACTATTCTAAATTGAATTTGATTGATGGAAAGCGTTTTATGTCAAGTTTTTATGAGCAAGGTTACTTTGTGCCAAGTTTATTAATTTATGATGATGTGCTTGAAGAAATTGTCAGGGTAAATAACGATAGAACATTATTAAAATACTTAGGGCAAGGGCAAAAATTTATGAATTTTATAGCTGGAAATGGACGCGAAACTAAGCTAATTCTGAAGAGTAACGAAAATGTTTTTATTCGTGTAACAGAGATAGTTGGACAGTTTTTGCATTGTAATAAAGAAAAGATTCAATTACCTACTGTCTCAAATGGATATGAGAATAACATTAGAGAAATAGTTGATATTTACATACCTATTGAGATTACAGATTATATAAAACCCTCACGGAAATGTCTAAAAGAGGTAATGCATCAAACACGAAAAACGCATGAGTAACGAATAAATGAATGGCAGCTGGAGCTGCGATAGGGGCTGGAATAGACTTTACTACTCAAATGGCAACGAATATGATGCTGAAAGACCACAGTTTTGGTGAAGCCTTTTCTAATGTTGATTGGACTAGCGTTGGGGCTTCTGCCGCAATAGGTGCAGTGGGAGTGCCTGGTTCAAACTTAGCAAAATCAACTAAGACTATTGTAACTGCCACAGCAGTAGCTGGTGATGCTATGATTGACATTACTAATTTAGACGGGAATAAAAATATTTTTAATGGAGAGAAATCACTTACAGATGCTTCTATTGATGTGGCAGGGGCTGTTATTTCCTCTAAAGTCTCTGGAGCAATAGTAAATGGAGCTAAAAAAGCTGTTGCCGATGACATTGCTTCGGGTGCATACCACACCTTAACAAAAGGAAATAAGGCAGGTTTGAGGCAAATAGAGAAAACTGTAAGTGGTCAAGCTTTTAAAACTGGAGTAGAAGGAACGATAGGATTTACTACGTCAGGATTAAAACATGGAGCAAAAGAAATGCTAAATTCAGAAAGTTCAGGAGGAAACTACCTGTCTCCCATCATACCGGACTATACCCATCCTTCGGATAATACTCGTGTTGTTCAGCCTAAAGTTTTATTTAACGATTAAGGAGATATGGAGCAAGAGAAATCAATCAAAAAGGATGCTAAGTTACTGGTGATAGTACTACTTATGCTTGCAGTTTTTATTGGTCCAATGATTATTTTTTCGTTAAAAGATAGCAAGAGATTAGAGAAGGAACCTGTACTTAATTATGGTATAGTCCAGCAAACTTATGCCCCAGTAAACGGAAGTAATTATACCATACGTTATAAATATGAGGTTAAGGGGCTCATTTATGAAGCCGCTGATGCAACTTATAATCCTCGAAGGCAAAAGATAAACGTTGGAGATACTTGTGAAATAATTTATGCAAGAACACAGCCCGAGATAAGTAGTGTATTAGAGCTTGAGAATGGCTTGCTGAATATCAGAAATCGCAAAAGAAAAAGTATTGTATTGCCTAAGATAGAACCAAATTGAGGTAATGCAAAACGCATTGAGAACAAGCAAAGCCGCCAAAATTAAAAAAGTTATCAACAGGCAGTATTTTTCTTTCTATGCCTTTGGTGGCATGGCTTACAGCTGTTTTTAATCTCTTTTTGTATTTTGCCCCATCTTTTAATCATTGTACCCCTCCGATCAACTACATATTTCCCATCATCTAGCAAATGTTTTTCTTTGTCCACATGGAAAGAATAGAGAAACTTGGGGCAAAAATTGATGCGGGAGCATTACAATCAGTAAAACACCACTTCAAAATTAACCGACTATGCAAAATTTAACACTGAATATGATGCTATTACGCCCACAATCACTACATTTGACGTGATGGATAGAGCAACACACATAAACCTACCCGATGGCACAAGTACGCAAATGCAATACAGCATAGCCGACAACTTGCTGCGCACGCTCAGCACCGTGAAACTACACGGCGCAAGCGAAGGCATTCATGTGAACTCAGCTTTCAGCGGTGGTTTTACGAATAACCAAAACTATACTTTATATGTGAATCCATATTTAGTGCTTCAACAAGGCGGACAATACACCAAGCATATTTATATTGGCGACCAACGCATAGTGAGCAAACTTGGCGATGTAGGCAGTTTTGGAGTTGACCCAAGACGTGAAGAATACGCTGGTGCAAATGTTTCAGGTGTTACTGCACCAAACTTTGGTGAGAAGTATGCAGCACTGCAAGAGGTAATCAAAGATAATTACGCCACATTTGAAATAGACTACTACGGTGCCAATAACGACGATTATGTGAATGGCGAAGGTTTCTGT
>JBKEAC010000085.1:0-93873 GCA_047971925.1 Mangrovibacterium sp. | reverse complement strand
TAAACGCCATGAATGGAGCTCCGGTGTTGAAGGATGCAACTGTTGGACAAAGCCCTTCATTCCAGTAGGGGTGCCAATCTTGACCCATGCGTAGGCGAAGGGTTTCCCATTTCAAATCGACAAAAGCAAGACGAATGCGCAAGAGATTGGCTTGCAACTTGGTAATTCCGGCAAAATCGACTTCAATGACTGCCGATGTTTGTGCTCCAAGAACTTCTTGCCCGGCAATTTTCACGCCTAGCCGCGTGGCAAGCGCTGTGAGGTTGGCACTTTGACTTTGATTAATGTCCTTTCCTGAGGCATCGACACCGGCATAAAGCGGAACTAGGTAGAAGTTATCTTGTGCCACATCGACACCCTTGTAGGAGTCGGTATAAAAATCGCTGCGCACGAATCCATAGGGCTTTAGCGTTATTTTCTTATTGCCATCTTGGGCAAAAATCGACATTGTTGCGAGTGTTAAGCTCAAAACAAGCAGGTTTTTTCTAAACATTGTTTTTCCATTTTTATTTGTATGCAAAAATAACACATCTGATTAAATAGTATTCATTGAGCAGTGGAATGATGCAATACTTATCTTTAGATTAAGGGAACTTCTAAAAATTAGTTTTAAACTGGGGAAGCTGCTAAATACAGCTGTTGTTCATTTTGTTTTCTGAGCGTATCTTTTGCACTAATTTCTTAAACCATAGCTCGCTATGCTTCTGCGAAATTAGTCCAAAATCTATCTCCCATAAAATCAAAATGACCTAACAGCTAATTTTTAGAAGTCCCCTTAAAAAAGAGCTTGTTTTAATTGCGCTAACTTGCAAGCTTTAATTTGCCTATTTATTTCATCAATCAATCATCTATTTTATCCATTAAGAAACATGGAACGGAGCGAAACTTTCGTGTGTGTTGGAGGGTTTAATAGTCATTAACAAGGGCAAGAAGTTGCGAAGCTTTAGCCCTACTAAAATTTAAGATTTATGTCATTTAAATTACCAGAACTGAAATATGCCTATCAAGCATTAGAACCAATGATAGATGCTCGCACAATGGAAATTCACCATTCAAAGCACCATGCTGCCTATGTTAGCAATCTGAACGCTGCCATTAGTGGCACGGCATTAGAGGATGAAAGTTTAGAAAATATTTTAACGCATGTTTCTAGGCAATCGGCTGCAATACGCAACAATGCTGGTGGTCATTTCAATCACTCTTTATTTTGGGAAGTGCTAGCTCCTGGCGGATCAAAGCAGCCTTCAAACGACTTTGAGGAGAAATTAGCTAGTGCCTTTGGTTCATTTGATGGCTTTAAAGAACAATTTTCGAAAGCGGCAAGCACTCAATTTGGGTCGGGCTGGGCGTGGCTTGTGAAACAAGGGAATAATTTGGTCATTTCGAGCACCCCCAATCAAGATAATCCGTTGATGGATGTGGCAAGCGTGAAAGGCAGTCCGATTTTGGGACTCGATGTTTGGGAACATGCCTATTATTTGACCTATCAGAATCGCCGTCCCGATTATATTAAAGCATTCTTTGAATTAATTAATTGGGATGTGGTTGAAGCAAAGTATAGGCAGTAAGCATTCGTCATCTTCCTGTCGATTTACAAGATAAAGGTTAGTTGATTTTTGATTTTCCCTGGAGCACGTGTTGCTCTGGGGTTTTCATTTTTTAAATCAAGGACTCACAATAAGCTTGGTGTTAAAAAAAACAGGCTCATGAGGCTAAATTATTAGCTCCATGTTGAATTGATTGAGTAGGGGCATTGCGTTGAAAAACGCATTGCTTGTGGATTCAATTAAACGACAAAAGGCTCCCGCTCTTGTTCGGCATGTTTTTGCGAAACAACAAAAGGCTCCCGCACTTATTCGGCAGGCTTCTGCGAAACGACAAAAGGCTCCCGCTCTTGTTCGGCGTGCTTTTGCGAAACGACAAAAGGCTCCCGCACTTATTCGGCAGGCTTCTGCGAAATGACAGAAGGCTCCCACACTTATTCGGCAGACTTCTGCGAAAGTATGAAGATGAACGGTTGTTGAAAGTGTATTGCAAGCGTGTTTCAAGCACTTCCTCCTCTAAGCTAAGAAGAACAAAAGAGTCAAATTATTCGGCTCTATGTCGAATATAGTGGGTTATCAAATTTGAGTTTTCCAGTAATGAAGTATATCATGTTTATGAAGCTTAGGAACGCCAGCGCACTACTTACATCGCTTTCCTAACAGCTTAGGAACGCCAGCGCACTACTTACATTGCTTTCCTAACAGCTTAGGAACGTCAGCGCACTACTTACATTGCTTTCCTAACAACTTAGGAACGTCAGCGAACTACTTACATTGCTTTCCTAACAGCTTAGGAACGTCAGCGCACAAAAACATATGTGTTCCTAACTACTTAGGAATGCATCTGCACAACTCCTTTGGCATTCCTAACTACTTAGGAATGCATCTGCACGACTCCTTTGGCGTTTCTAACTACTTAGGAATGCATCTGCACGACTCCTTTGGCATTCCTAACTACTTAGGAATGCATCTGCACGACTCCTTTGGCGTTTCTAACTACTTAGGAACGCAAATGCACAACTCCTTTGACGCTCCTCCGCAGTTCGGAAAGCATGAAATTTACTGTTTCAAACGACTGAAAGTTCAAAAATGGGCTAATTTCTCGTGCTTTTCCACTTAAACTCATTCTAAATAGCAAGATAAAACAGACTGATTAACTGTTGGTTGAAAAAATAAATTAAAAAAATTTCAGCGAAAAGTGTAAAAACTTGCTCGAAAGTATATGTATAGATATGAAAACAGATTCTAATTCTGATTTCACGAAACGAGCCATGAGCTTATGAATCTCACACACGAGCATGACTATAATGGCGAGATACATATGACAACTAAAAAACAAATTATAAACAGATGAAAACAAATGATTGCAATCAAATTTTCAACAAAAAACATTTTTTAATTTTTTAAATTTAATATTATGACAGTTATTAGTAAAATGGCAAGAGTTGCCAACAGCATCCGAATGAGTGAAATGAACAGTATTTCGCAAGCAATTTTAGAAAAAACAAACTTGCTCGATTTATCCAACGATGCGTATTTAAGTAGTTTGCTCGACTCCATTGAAGGCAGTCAGCTAGAGTTGAACAACATCATTAACCAAGAGCGTGTGAAATCTGATTTAACAGAATCTCTTAACGATTTGCGACAAGCTTACTGGTGTTTTCGAAAATTAATTGAATCAAACTCACTCCTTGAGAACATCGCTTCGCAAGCAGCTGCAAAACAAGTGCTGCAAATCATTAATCGACACCACGCGGCCATTATTAAAAGTAGAGCACACTTGACCTTCAACTCAAATCTTTCGGCTTTGATTGCCGATTTGAAAGAGGAGAGTGTGAGCCCCTTAGTTAACAGCATTACCCATGCTGCTAGCACACTTGCAAAACTATCGGAGCTTCAGCTTCTTTTCATGAGTAGATTTTCTCAGTTCTATGATTCTCGCGAAAAGCAACAAATGAAAAATTCAGGTTATACGCTTCGAAACAAACTATATCAATTGATTAATAGCGACTTGTTGACTTACTTGGAAGTGATGAGCAAGGTGCCTGCGGTTGATTATGACGATTACACCAATGCCATTAATGCCATCATCAAGTCGCGAAACATCTACATTAAAAAACGAATGGGCAATGCGGAACAATCGGGCACTGAAGTAGAAAACAATCTGCAAGCTTAAATCATGCACTCTTCTTGCTCAAGGAGTTAATGCGCAATAATACAAATCTGGAGAACTCCCATTCTCCAGATTTTTTTTTGCTAACAGCTTGAAATTGTCATGTTGGAAGGATCTTCTTTCCTCGTCTTTTCTTTTTGTATTATTGGAGAGTGGTTTCTTCTGCAAAAAACAAGGGCACAGTAATTTTGAATTTTCACTCCGATGTTGAATGTTGTGGTGCGAGGCTTTGCATGCGTCGCAGTGCATGGTTGCGGAGTTCACGGGTGTAGTTTCAAAAGTTTCGGTGAGACGCATGCAATGCGTCTCACCGATTAGTCCAAAATCTATCGCTCATAAAATCAAATGACCAAAGAGCTAATTTTTAGAAGTTCCTTTAAGAAGGCATGTCACTCGGCAGTTCAACTAACCTTATATCTTGATTTGACAGCCCTCAATAGTGCAGCACTATTTCAAACTGATTTTCACATAGTCAATTGTACCATTGTAAGCATATGGTGCTTTTGCACGATAATCGGGAGAAACTGTTGAACCTAAATCCTTTCCAATATCGAGCGTTTCGGTAGCTGAATAGCGGGCGGGCACAACTTTTTCAATAGCACCTTCGCCAACTTTCTGACCGTTCACAAGGAGTTGAGCAGTACCGCCTCCACCTTTTTCAGTTGATTCTTGTGTGTAAATCATTTGAATGTCGAGTTGTCCGATTGGAAGTTTTGTAGACAGCACTTTATAATGACTCACATGGAAGAAATTATAATAATAAACCAACTGGTCATTTTCAATAAACAAAGAGTATCCAGCAGCTGAACCACCATTTGCAATAAGAACTCCTTCATTGCCTTTTTGGAAATTTACTTTCGCTGAAATTTCGTGCGAACGGGCATAAACAGGAGCTGCGCTACCTTCGGGAATACGTTCCGTTCCAGGCAAGTAATTAAATTCGGTTCTTCCACTCAACACCGATGGTCGGTTAGGATTAGTTACACGTTCCACGAAGCGATCATCGAGCGGATAGACATTGTATTTCTGTGCTTCAACATCGAACACTTTCTTCAATTCCTCTAATTTTTCAGGATATTGTGCTGCTAAATCGGTAGATTCTGAGAAATCTTCATCAATATTATAAAGTTCCCATTTGTTGTCATTGAATCCGAAAGAACCCGTTAGAGCCCAAGGAACGCCATGGAAAGAAGCCGCTACCCAGCCATCTTTATAAATTGCACGGTGACCACCAGTTTCAAAGTATTGAACTGTGCGAGTATCTTTAGCATCGACTTGGTCGAACGAATAATTCATGGGCACCCCAGCAAGAGGTGTTTGCGAAACACCATTCACACTAGCAGGCATGTTGATGTGTGCAGCCTGATAAACCGTTGGAGCAACATCAATGACATGGTGAAACTGTGTGCGATATTCACCTTTAGATTTTATTCCCTTAGGCCATGAAATAATCATACCATTTCGAGTGCCGCCAAAATGAGAAGGCACACGTTTCATCCATTGAAAAGGAGCACTGCCAGCCCAAGCCCATGGCACGGCGAAATGGTTTTCAAAATTAGGACCTCCAATTTCATCGAGAACAGCTAATTGGCGTTCAACATTATCGGGGAAACCATTTTGTGTCATGATGTTGTTCAATGTACCTGTTAGCGTTCCTTCAGGGCTTGAACCATTGTCGCCAACAACATAAATCACCATTGTGTTATCGCCATTAGGTAATTCTCTAGCTGTATCGATAAGTTTCCCCACACATGAATCGGTGTGCGCAACAAAAGCAGCAAACACTTCCATCTGGCGAGCATATAATTTTTTCTCATCAGCACTCAAACTATCCCAAGCTGGAATAGATTCAGGACGAGCTGACAGCTGTGTGTTTTCGGGAACAACACCCATGCTTTTCTGACGAGCAAGCGTGTGCTCTCTCATCACATCCCAACCCTCATCAAATTGACCTTTAAATTTTGTTATCCACGATTTAGGCGCATGCAAAGGCGCATGAGCTGCTCCGGTGGCAAAGTAAATGAAATAAGGCTTATTGGGGTCGATAGATTTTTGTTGTCCCATCCATGCAATCGCATCTGTGGTTAAATCTTCGGTTAAATGATAGCCCTCCTCAGGAGTTGTTTTTGGCTCTACTGGAGTCGTGTTTTTAAACAACTGAGGATTATATTGACTGGTTTCTCCACCTTGAAATCCATAGAAATATTCAAAGCCCACACCTGTTGGCCATTGATCGAACGGACCAATGGGACTAGTTTCCCAGTCGGGAGCATTGTGCCATTTTCCCCACGCAGCCGTGCTATAGCCATTTTGTCTCAACACTTCTGCCATGCTTGCCACATCTTTTCCCCAAATACTGTTATAACCAGGATAGCCAGTGGAAAGCTCTGAAATTGTACCAAAACCTGCCTGATGATGGTTTCTACCAGTGAGCAAGGCAACGCGTGTAGGGCTACAAATGCCTGTGGTGTGAAAACGTGTGTAGGTAAGTCCATCATTTGCCAATTGATCCATCTCTGGAGTTGGTATCGGACCACCAGTTACACCTGGTTGCCCAAAACCAATATCATCGAGAAGAATCAGCAAAACGCTTGGTGCATCGCTTTCTGCATGAATTGGCTGAGGGTAATCCTCTTTCGAATCTTCAAAAGAAGAGCCAATAACTCCTTTAAATTCTTGTTGCGGATAAGGAAGTGCATTTGAAGACACTTCTGCTGTTTTCGTGGTACACGAAAACAGAATCAATGCAAAAATTCCAACAAATAAATGTTTCATAAATTCTATTTTTAGTAAATAATTCAACTTTCGCAAGCTTCCTTTAGCCCGCTTGCAGTGGGCTTTTGAAATTTATGTATTTTGTAAGCCTGCTAAATACATTGCAAAGATTATAAAATCAGGAAAACAACACTAAGTATCATGAGATTTTAAATGCGGTTGCCCTGCCACAACCCCCCTTAACTCTTAAACCAATCAACCCCTATATTTATTTTAGGACGATACAAAGCCAAGAGGTGTAGATTCAATAATACTTAAATTCGCGTTCAGTAAGGTTGTAAACTTCTTTGTCTAGATAAGTTTCTCGCCGTATCCAATTGCCCTTTTTGTCATAGGAATATCGATTTTCTTTTATGCTAGTAAGTTTTCCATCAGCATCAAACATTTTATTTTCAAGTTCATTGCCATGCTCATCATAGCTTGATGTGCAAGAAGAGCCTAGTTTTTTTTCGCCGTCGATTAAGCTGAAGTATTTTGCAGAAGAAGGTTTACAACTCTTATTGTCTGTGTAGTAAAATTCAGAAATATATTTTTCATCAGGGTACAAGTAATTGCAGTAAATTTCCTGTTCTAATTGTTTTTTATTGTAGAGATAAGTGGTTGTTTCAAGCGTATCGCCCTCTGCCGAAATCATGATGATTTGGGTGATTTTCTTCTGCGTTTTGTTGTACTTAAAATGAGCGGTTTTCCAAAGCAGATTAGCTGGGTGGTTAATATAGAATTCTTGAGATGTTACGAATGATTTTTCATAATGGTAAACGTAATCTACTGAAAAACGAGTTTCACCGTCATCATATATTTGGCTTTCTTTGATACCATCTTTATTGTATTTACAAGCATTACCATTTCTTCCAAATGAAGAATTAATATTTCCTTTCACCAGACCATTTTCAATGTAAGCGGGAAGTGTTTTCTGTGTCATTTCAGAAACGTTGCCTTTATCAGAGCTTGTAAATGTGAGTTCGCCTTGTGCATGGCAATAGATAGAAATCAGAAAGAAAATGCTCATTAATGTATAGTTCTTCATAAAATATTTTTATTTTGATTGATTCAAATGTAATAAATAATACGGAAAGTTCTTACTTGAGAGCCGATAATTAGGGAAGATTTAGCAGTTTTTTTCATTTAGCAATCATGCTTATTTTCGTAGAATACTTCAAAGATGTCAGTTAGACTGTAAAATATCATTAGAAATTAAGGCTACTTGTTTTCAAAAAAAAAGGCAACTTCTTGAAGTTGCCTTTATAATGAGATGATTCAGACTAGATTTTACCCATTGGTTTAATCGCATCGCCTTTAAATTCTCCAGCTTCTAGTTTAGTTCGAACTTTCTTGAAGCATTCAATAGTGTATTTTACATCTTCTAGCGTGTGCACTGCAGTAGGAATAATGCGTAGGATGATTTCACCTTTAGGAATAACTGGGTAAACAACAACCGAACAGAAGATGTTGTAAACTTCACGCATTTCAACAACCACATTTGTTGCTTCAACCACACCACCTTTCATGAAAACAGGAGTTACAGGAGTGTTTGTTTTACCAATGTCAAATCCAGCATCTTTGAATCCAGATTGAAGGGCACGAACAATTGTCCAAAGGTTTTCACGTAATTCAGGATGGCCTTTCAATAGTTCTAAACGTTTTTTTGCTCCAACCACAAGAGGCATTGGAAGTGATTTTGCAAAAGTTTGAGAACGCATGTTGTATCGCAAATAGTTGCAAACATCGGTGTTGGTTGCTACAAAGGCTCCAATTAATGCCATTGATTTTGCAAATGTGCAAAATAAAATATCGATTTGATCGGTCACACCAAAGTGTTCTGGAACTCCGGCTCCAGTTTTTCCCATTGTGCCGAAACCATGAGCATCATCGACCAAAATACGGAAGTTGAATTCTTTTTTCAGAGCACAAATTTCATCTAATTTTCCCATGTCGCCCGACATACCGAAAACTCCTTCTGTAATTACTAGAATGCCACCTCCTTGTTTTTCTGCTAATTTAGTGGCGCGCTCTAGTTGTTTGCGCAGATTATCAATATCATTATGTGTGTAAACATAGCGTTTACCCATGTGAAGGCGAACACCATCGATGATGCAGGCATGAGATTCACTATCGTATACTATAACATCATTTCTACCAACGATGGTGTCGATGATTGAAACCATTCCTTGGTATCCAAAATTTAATAGGAAAGCATCTTCCTTACCAACAAAAGCAGCTAAATCTCGTTCAAGTTCTTCATGTAGTGAGGTTTGTCCTGACATCATGCGAGCGCCCATCGGGTATGCTAAACCCCAATCTTTAGCACCTTGTGCATCTGCTTCTCGCACTTCTGGGTGGTTTGCTAAACCAATATAGTTATTTAAACTCCAGTTTAAAACTTCTTTTCCTCGAAACATCATGCGTGGACCAATTTCGCCTTCTAATTTTGGGAATGCGAAATATCCATGAGCTTCTTTCATGTGTTGACCAATATTTCCTTTGTTCGAACTGAATTTGTCAAATATATCCATTGCTTTATCTTTTAAATTAAAATTTAGCACAAAAGTAGTGTAAAGTAAAAAGTTGGCTATGGTATAAAATACTTATTCACCTATTTGAAGGAGTATTTTTTTGTTGTATCGTAAATATTGGGGACTTCTAAAATTAGCTCTTAGGTCATTTTGATTTTATAAGGGATAGATTTCACCCTAATTGTGGAGATGCATTTCAATGCGTCTTTAGCAGTCTCCTAATAAAAACTAATTTTTAGAGGCCACTTAAATTATTTATCTCGTCCTGATAAAGTGTTATAGGATTAGGCAAATGTAAATTAAAAAAGAAAGGTTCTAAATGATTTTTAGAACCTTTCTGATATTTCAGAGATATTTATTTTGGTGATATCATTGACAACGAGTGCAAGTTGTTTTTGTTTTATTTGTAGCTGGCAACATTATCATCAGTAATTTTATAAATATCAGAGTGATTTGGTTTTTGATATTCTTTTGCTGCTATTTCAGCCTTTAATGCATCGATTTCTTCTTGAGTTATGGTGAATTGCTTTGTTGAGTAATCGCTTATTTCCATATCGATAGGAGTTAAGAACCCCCATTGTTCAAAGAACGTTGTCAAATCGAGATTGGCAATTTGACATGTAGCCCTAACAAAATCGAGTTGATAAAATCCTTCATTTACAACATCAGAATAGTCTTTATTACGTACATATTCATGTAAATCTTTGTAAAAGTCTTTTTTTCCAAGGGCATCAATTAAATATAATTTTAATTGCCAGAAAGGAACAAGTTTATTGAAAACATCCTTTGCTTCATTGTGAGCAATCTTTGGAGTAACAATCTCGGCAATTGCATTTGCATATTTTCCTTCATCAACTAGACGGCTTTTATTTCCCCAAGAGGTTTGCACATGTAGGGAGTAAATGTTTGTTGTAACTTCGGTCATCCCAATCCATTTTAATCCAGGTCGAGTTTGATTGCAATGCCCAACTTCATGAGCTGGTCCCCACGGCGATGATGAAAATTCACTAAGAGAAGTCATGTAGTCCATTGTACCTTCTGAATATGCGGTTCGGTTTGATGTTGCATACATGTAATCATCGGTGTAGATGACATGAAAATACATGTGGTTTTTAAAAGTTTTATTGTATTTATAAAGTCCCATGAATTCCCATTCAAGTTGAACTAAATTATCATATTTATCGATTAGAGCCAAGCCGTCGGGGGTGTTATCTTTGAAATTAGCTGTTGGAAATGTTAAGTGAGCAAATTCACCAATCACATCGAAATGATCAGAAACAGCAGCATTCAACAAGCGAGACCAGTCGGTTGAATTGTGCTTTCTGCTGTCAAAATATCCATTAACATCACCTGTTGCAAAGTTGATTTTTACATCATCTGCTGAAGTTTCATTGCTTTGATACATGACATAGACTAAACCTCCTGAGCTAACATTAATTTTGTTTAATCCATCGAACACAGCATAAGTATTTCCTCCAAATCCATTGTTTAAATCTTGAATTAAGATGGAAATATTCTCACCCGAAGGCTTGTTAGCAAAAAAGATAAGTTCTTCTCCGGCATGAACAGAAATGCCCGTTGGATTGTCACGCAAGCTATATGGACTTGTTTTGTTGATAGCAGCCATGATGTTGGGGTCTTGAAATGCTGCATATTCTTGGACTCTAAATTCGCTTTCGTAAGTATTGTTGTATATTTCTAATGCCAAATCTCTGTAAAAGTTATTTGGGATTGCCATGATATTTTCTTCTGTTACACCAGATTTTATTTCAGAACAACTGTTATCGGTAAATATGGTAGAGAAATCGAAGTTTTCAGGGTTGTTTTGGTAGAACTCCATTTCGGCACAAGAAACAAAACCTTGATCATCGCCAGAACCCGATTTTACAATGAATTTAATAGATGTTGGTTTTATCAGGCTAGAAGGGAAGCTTATTTTTGAAGGACTTGAATTGCCATTGAAGTTGTATTCTCCATATTTGGTGAGTTCTGTATCGGTTTCGGTTGCTACCCACAGCTCCAATTCTTTGATGAATCCATTTGTGCCTTCTTGGCGAGGATAATATATCAAATAGTCAATCGCAGCAATATCTGTAAAGTTATAAGTCATGGTGATTGGGAAATAATTACTTGCTGAATTGTTCCATTTTGAGTGGTAAATGGTTGAGTAGTCTCCGTCGATTGTTAATTCAATTCCTGTTCCAGATTGAAACGATGAAGTTTCAGCGCCTGAAGCCGATATTTTAAGGTTATCTTTAATATTATTAGCATATGAATCGTAGCCTAGTTGAGAAATAGAAATAGTTCGTGTTATATTTTCGGCACTAATGGTAATTTGCGCATTTCGGCTGCTCGATTGTTCGTTGGTAGTTGTTGTTACGTTGATATTTCCATCAGAATAATTGGCAATGCACCACAGTTCGTTAGAAGAACAACTAATGTTAGATAAGTTTGTTGTTACAGCAACAGTTTGCTCCGACGCCACTCGACTCATAGTTAATTCCGATGGGTTTATTTCTAAGAGTAGATCATCATTTTCTTCTTTAGAGCAGGAAAGACTGATAGAAAGCAATGCGATAAATAATAAGTTTGTAATTTTTCTTTTGGAGATGTTCATATATAATAATTTTAAAGGTGTTATTGAAATTTACATTTCATCAACCATAAAACATAAAAGTTGCCTAAAGGTTATTAGCAATAGTAACAAAAAAAGTTAAACCCTTAAAGGTTTAACTTTTTTGTTACTTTCATTTGAGACGAGCTCAAGAAAAATTAGTTGATTCCTTTCATCATTCTAGTCAACCAAGGACCAAGAATAAACAGCAAAATAGCGGCAATTGATGTTATAATCGATACAAACCAGAAGACATTAACTTCCATGTTGTATGTTACTTCGAGTGTTTTTGAAAGTTTTTCCATTTGCGAAGCTGCATAGTTTCCAGCAGCAAATGAGAACATCCAAAGCCCCATCATTGTAGAAACTAATTTAGGAGGAGAAAGCTTCGTTACCATTGAAAGACCAATAGGGGAGATGCAAAGCTCACCGCAAGTAAAGATTAAATAAACCAAGGTTAACCAAAGAGGAGATACTAAATTTGTTCCGCCTTGAGTTAGACCATCAGCAACAGCCATCACGGCAGCACCTCCAGCGAGTAGAGCCATTCCCCAACCAAATTTAAATGGTGTTTTAGGATTTAATTTTCCGAGTTTTACCCATATGATAGAGAAAATAGGAGCAAGTATCACAATGAAGATCGCATTGATTGATTGAAACCACGAGGCGGGTATTTCAAAATTACCTATCAAACGGTCGGTATTTTCAGCTGCAAACATGTTAAATGTAGTTCCAGCCTGTTCGAAACCAACCCAGAAGAAAATATTGAAGAATGCAAGAATAAATATTACAGCAACTCGTCCCCATTGGTCACCACCTTTTGTATCTTTAATGATTGAAGTTAAGAGATAAGTACCGCCAAGAATAGCCACGATGCGGATAATCCAAGTAGTTGCTAATTCAGAAAGTGCCGACCAACCTTTTAAAAATCCGATAACGCCAAAAACAAGGCAACATACATATATAGCAATGATACCCCAGTTTTTTATAGTTAGCGATGTTTGCGTTATGGGTGTTTTAGGAGGCATTCCAATGTGACCAAGAGTGCGTTCAGAACGACATAAGAACCAAATTACGCCAACAAGCATTCCTACACCCGATGCAATATATCCATATTCCCAACTTACTTTCTCGCCTAGGTAACCAGCAACGAATGGAGAAATGAAAGCTCCTAAATTAATACCCATATAAAAAATAGTGAAGCCACCATCTTTTCTAGGGTCGTTGTTGTCATATAAATCGCCAACCATTGTAGAAATATTTGGCTTGAAAAAACCATTTCCAAGGATGAGAACTCCTAGTCCGCAGTAGAACCAGAACTCACGATTGCTAGGCAAATCACCATCGCCATGATGAACGGCAGCCCAAGCAAGCATGAACTGACCAATAGCCATGGTGAGACCACCGATGTATATTGTCATGCGTTGTCCTAGAACTTTGTCAGCAAGAACGCCTCCAATCATCGGAGTGACATAAACTAGAGCTGTGAAAATTCCATAAATTTGGAAAGCAGTTTCTTTGTCAAAACCAAATCCTCCATTTGCAAGTTGAGCGGTTAGGAATAGTACGAGAAGGGCACGCATTCCATAATAGCTGAAACGTTCCCACATTTCCGTTGCGAACAGCGTGGCTAATCCGCCAGGATGTCCGAAAAAACTTTTGTCTTGTGAACTCATTTGTTGTTTATTTAAGTTATATTTATTTAGAAAATACCTTTACAGTTTTTCAAGGAGCATACAATTCAACTTGAAATAGGTGTTTGAAAAATTATTTTTGAGGAATATTTTTTAGAACTTCAAGAAGATACTCCCAGAATTTAGAAACAGATTCAATATTCACTTTTTCATCAGGAGAGTGAGGAAATCTGATTGTTGGCCCAAAAGAAATCATATCCCAATTAGGATATTTACTTCCGAGTATTCCACATTCTAAACCGGCATGCACTGCTTTGATTTCAGGTGTCTTTCCATGCATTTGAAGATAGACATCTTGCATTGTTTTTAATATTGGTGAAGATAGGTTTGGTTGCCAACCTGGATAAGCACCCGAAAACTTTGTGTGGGCGCCAGCTAATTCAAAAACCGAGGCAATACGTTGACCTAAGAAGGCTTTTGCAGAATCAACAGAGCTTCGCATTAAGAAAGAAATGATTATTTTATTCCCTTTCCCTTCAGAGTTCACTGTTGCCATGTTCACCGAAGTTTCAACTAAATTAGGCATCTTGTCTGACATTCGAATCACGCCATTAGGGCAAGCAAGAATGGCAGAGGTGAGATTTTGTTGTGTTGTTTTATTAATTAAGTAATTAATCTTTGTTTCGGGTAGAAGTTCGATAGATAAAGAAGGTTCAGTTGCCGTAAATTCTTTTTGAATTGTAGTATTTAATCGTTCCACCATTTCAAGCGCAGCTTTCCATTTCGTTTTCTTTAAGGCAACCAAGCCAAATGCTTCGCGAGGAATGGCATTGCGCAAACTACCACCTTGAATACTCGCAAGACGAGCTCCTAATTCATTGTGTAGTTCATTCAGAACGCGAAAGAAAATTTTATTTGCATTAGCTCGCTGCAAGATGATATCCATTCCTGAATGTCCGCCTTTAAGACCAGTTACACAGAGTTTTCCACCGATAAATTCACTAGGAACTTCTCTCTTGTCGTACTTGAAAGTTACAGAAGCATCTTCGCCTCCCGCGCAACCAACATAGAGTTCCCCTTCATCTTCAGAGTCAAGATTTAGAAGAATATCGCCTGAAAGTATTCCTGGTTTTAAACCATTGGCTCCATCCATTCCAGTTTCTTCAGTAGCTGTAAATAAAACTTCAATCGGTCCGTGTTCAATATTTGTAGCAGCGAGAACCCCCATTGCAGCAGCAACGCCAATGCCGTTGTCGGCTCCCAAAGTAGTTTCGTTGGCTGTTACCCATTCTCCATCAATGATTGTTTCGATAGCATCATTTTCAAAGTCGTGAGTTTTAGAACTATTCTTTTGAGGAACCATATCGAGGTGAGCTTGAAGAATTACCCCAATTCGATTTTCGAGACCCTTTGTAGCAGGCTTTCTAATAATGATATTCCCAGCTTCGTCTTTAAAGGTTTCGAGATTTAAATTCTTTCCAAAATTAACGAGGTATTCCTGAATTTTTTCTTCGTGGTGAGAAGGTCTTGGAATCTGAGTTAGTGAGTAGAAATTTTCCCAAATAGCTTTAGGACTCAGATTTTGAATTTCGTTGCTCATATGGTTATTATCTTATGTATGATTTGTAAATTATCAGAATTTTAAAGAAGAGTGATTATTTTTTCTTGTTATCTGTTTCGAAGATGATTTGCTTACTACCCATGATAGCTCCTGTTTCCGGATTCATGATTATTTCAAATCGACCATCAAGCAGTTGATTTGGAATTGGCATTATTGTGCCAAATTGTGCTAATTCCAAATGAGCATTAGCAAGTGTTTTTCCTGCAAAATCAAGAACTAAATTAACTCGCGTGGGAATACGATAATAAAGTGCGTTTTCACTTTCTGTTGCTGTCATTCCTTCAAGTGTTGAAGTTCCTGGCATTTCTATGCTCACAGTTACTGGAGCTCCTGTTAAATCACTCGCAGGAACCGGTCCGTTGCTTTCTGAAAATCGGAAAGCGGCTTCACCATTGTTTTTTTGGCTAGTAGGTACGTAGTCAAAGCTGAAATTATGAGCAGAAGTAACACTTATTCCAATGAATAGAGCAAGATACTCTTCTTCCATCTGAGTGAGCTTTTCAGCTGCCGCTTGAAGTGATTGTGAGTCGGTTTTGTCGCGACTGTCTAAAGCACTTGCAAGCAGGTCGAAACGTTGTTGGCGTAAGTCGATAATAGTGTTGGCTGCTTCTTGAGCCATTTCTGCATCGGTTTTTTGAAAAACATGTGTTCCTGTTGAATCAGTAAGTGTGTATGTTCTTCCTTCCATCGTTAGATTCGAAAAGTTAGTCGTTGGGATTTGCATTTTGGGTGTTGCAAAAGAGGAATAGCTTAAATTCTCTTTCTGTGTGGGAGCAATAGTGTTCACACCAGCAATCACGCCATTGTTAGAAAGACTAACTAATGAGCCCGCAACTCCTAATGATTGGTATTGTTGAGCAGGATCGGCTTCTGCAAAGGTTTTGAAATCGATACTATTAATGTGCCATAAAGATACATCATGCTGTGGTGCATTTTTAATGCCTAAGCAGCTTTCAGCAAAAGAAGCATAGGGACCAGCAACGACTTGAGTGCATTGAGCACTGACATTGATTTTTACAACGGTTCGAGGTAGGCTATACATCAATCCTAGGATAGGAGCTTCTTCCTTTTTTTTTCCAAAAACGGCGATGGTGTTACTGAAAATTAAGGCTAAAATGATAAATACTCTGGTGTTCATACCTAATAAAAGTTAATGTTCAAATTTTTTGAGACAGAATGAATATTCCGTGGATAATTTACGCTTTAAAAAGGGTCTATCTTTCCCGTTTTTTTGGCGTAAATGAATTCTGTCCGCTCAAATGTAAAGTTTTTTTGTGGAAAATAGCATCAATTTGCGTAAACTATTGCATTTGTTGTGCAGAAGTAAAGGTATTTTTATAATTTTGAGCGACAATAATTAATATATGTTTGAAAAAACGATTACACTTGACGAGGTTGACTTGTTAGAATTTTACGGTGTTAATAATGCCAAAATAGATTTGATTAGTTCATTTTTCCCTAAAATTAAAATAATAAGTAGGGGAGAGCAGATTATTTTGCATGGAGATAAAAACGAAATTACTTCGTTTGAATTGAAATTGCGAGAATTGCTAGATCATTACAATCAGTTTAATGTGCTGAACACGGATACTATTCGACAAGTTCTGGCCGATAATCCTTTGGCAGCTCAAGCATTGGTGCAACCCAAAGATGTCTTACTATATGGAAATAACGGTAAGCCTATAAAACCGAAAACGCCTAATCAACGAGTTCTTGTAGAGCAGAGCAAAAAGAGTGATTTAATCTTTGCCATTGGTCCAGCAGGAACGGGTAAAACTTATGTGGCAATTGCTTTGGCAGTTCGCGCACTAAAGAATAGAGAAATTCGTAGAATCATTTTAAGTCGACCAGCTGTTGAGGCTGGTGAGAACTTAGGGTTTCTTCCGGGTGATTTGAAAGAAAAAATAGACCCCTATTTGCAGCCTCTTTATGATGCGCTACAAGATATGATTCCTTCGAAAAAACTGGAAGAGTTCATGAAAGAAGGTATTATTCAAATAGCACCATTGGCATTCATGAGAGGGCGAACTCTTAGCGATGCCTTTGTGATTCTCGATGAAGCTCAAAATACAACGGCAAATCAAATGAAAATGTTTCTTACTCGCATGGGAAAGAACACAAAGTTCATCGTTACAGGCGATGAAAGTCAGATTGATTTGCCTAATGTTGCTTTGTCGGGATTATTGCAAGCTCAACGAATATTAAAGAATATTGGAGATATCTCTTTTGTGAAATTTAATGCATCCGACATTGTTCGTCACCGATTGGTGCAACAAATTGTTGAGGCTTATGATTTAGAAACTCAACGACAACTAGCAAGAAAAGAAGAACAAAAACAAATTAAAAATAATAAAAATGAGTAGTGCTCTTACAAAAACCGATTTTAATTTCCCAAATCAAAAAGCGGTGTATCATGGGAAAGTTCGCGATGTATATACCTTAAATAATGACCTATTGGTCATGGTGGTGAGTGATAGAATATCAGCGTTCGATGTGATTCTCCCTGAAGGTATCCCCTATAAAGGACAAGTGCTGAATCAGATTGCAACTAAATTCCTTGATGCAACAGCACACATTGTGCCGAACTGGAAAATTGCTACGCCCGATGTAAATGTAACAATTGGACATGCTTGCGAGCAATTTAAAGTAGAAATGGTAATTCGAGGATATTTAACAGGGCATGCTTGGCGTGAATATAAAAGTGGTAAGCGTTCTCTTTGTGGTGTATCTTTACCCGAAGGTATGGTGGAAAATCAAAAGTTTGAGAAGCCTATCATTACACCTACAACGAAAGCTGACATTGGTCATGATGAAGATATTTCTCGCGAAGATATCATCAAACATCAATTAGTTTCTGAAGCTGACTATTCAGCGCTTGAAAAATATACTCATGCTTTATTTGAGCAAGGCACTAAAATGGCTGCAGAAATGGGATTGATTTTGGTTGACACAAAATATGAATTCGGAAAAAAAGATGGCAAGATTTATCTTATTGATGAAATTCACACGCCAGATTCATCGCGCTACTTTTATGCAGAAGGCTATGCTGAACGTTTAGCTAAAGGCGAGGCTCAAAAACAACTTTCAAAAGAATTCGTGCGTGAGTGGTTGATGGCAAACGGATTTCAAGGAAAAGATGGTCAAACAATTCCAACGATGGATTCTGATTTCGTTAATTCTGTTACAGAGCGCTATATTGAACTTTATGAGAAAATTACAGGCGATAAATTTGAAAAATCAAATACAACTGAAATTAATGCACGTATTGAAAAGAATGTTACTGATTTTCTAAAGAACGTTTAGTGTAAACTATACTATCGCAATAATTAAAACAGTTGCACAATCATTTATTTTTTGATGTGCAACTGTTTTTTTTGTCTTCAATTTGAAAACAAATCATTTTCTTTTGGGGCTAGCATTCTCATGCGCCTCATTTCCTTAATATATCTTAGCTCATTTCGTTCTAATTTTTTGCTTCGGTTTTTTGCCCAAAAATGAATTTCCACTGAAGTTACACACCAGTCTCAATTAATCAATTAGGGCGCACATTATAAACTTCGGGTGCTAGATTATACAGCTTGAAATAGCCACATTCATTAATTACTTCTTTGAAATATTGCGTATCGGCATATTTTTCGTTCAGCCATTTAAAGCCAGTCCATGCCACCATATTATATTTGGTTTCCGAATGCCATCCGTGTGCTTTATATTTATTGTAATAATTATTTCGTTCGCATTTGGCAAGCATGTAGGCGCATTTAGCTCGCTCTTCATCGTTGTTTGCCGCATCATGAGCCATTTGGTAATATTTAGCTGCTGTTGAGCAATCGGTCATCATCTTTTCCATGCTTGAGCGATACAAATCGGGAGTTGAAAAGCTGCCTGTAAGCTTCGATGTGAGACGACAATTGCCAAAATGCGAAATGCTATAAAAAGCATTGCCAAGTAAGAGTGCATTATTATAAACATCTTCGCCTCTCTCGATGTTTGCTTGCATGAGCTGCATGGTTTCAACCATCTTTTTGAATTTATAGTTTTTCCCCTTTTTGTGTTCAGCATCATGATTGTCGATAATGCTCCCATTAAATGGATTAGCAGGAAAATCAAAATCAGAGATATTCAACACATCGCTCAAGCGATTGCTAAAAATGGCTTGAATATTCTTGTATTTATAAATATCTTGTTCGGTTAATCCTCCAACATAAATGGCCGATTGTTCCATGATGTTTGGCTTATCTTTTTTAAGAAGAGCTAGAATATTATCAACACCATTTGTCTTATCGAGAAGTTTATTAACTGCCCATCCATATTCCCAAGAGTTAGAATTTTTAAACATAGCAGCCATGCTGGAATTACCATCTTCTTGATATAGCAATGTGAGATAATTACGTACAAAAATTTGTGCATTATCTATCCGTTCGCCCAGTGCCCCAAGTGCATTCATTTCTTCCGAAGGTCTGTTTAGCTCGCATAGTAGCCAATAAATTTCATGGTCTATTTCATCGAAACAATTAGGAGAAATTTTATCAATCTGATTTAGTTTATTCAGAAGTTTCAACACGCGAATCTGCCCCTTAGCTTCACTCGTGTTGGGAGCGTTCTGAAGAGCAAGGTTAAAACATTTCTCAGCTTCACTGTGATGATTGTATAGCATTTCCATATATCCAAGAGCTGTTTGCCAAGTGAATACATTTTTTAAACCCTTGGTTTCTGAAATTTGTTTAATGATGGGGTAAACTACTTCATGATCGTCAACATCTTCATATTGGTCTTTAATGTTAGCAAGAAGCGTTGTATCGGTGTTGAGGCTTATAATTTTTTTTTCCTCCTTGTTTATAGCTCGGCTCATGAGTAGAGGCAAGAACTTACTGTTAATGTCAATGTTGGCTATTTCTAACATGGATTGTGGCTCTTGAACGTAGAAGCCTTGCAATGTCCATACGGCGCATTTTTCTTCGTTAGATATACATTGGGGAATGAGCTTATTTTTCACATCATCGTAGCTTAATGGGTGATAACTAAATATGGCACTTTTTTGAAGAATAGGAGAACTTAGAAAAATTTTGCTGTATAAATAATTCGATGTTATGTAATTCTTTTGACGATAATTCACACCAGCTACATAGCCTAAAATACGATAATAATCTTTGTTTTTAGGAGCCTTTGGTGATATTTTTTCGTAAAGAGAAATGCATTGTTCCTGCTGGTCGGTGCTCATTTCATTGAAAAAATAGAAATACATTTTCATAATGAGCAAATATGATTTTTGCTTAATTATTTCATCTTTGGCAGAATTGTACAAAGCAAAAGCCAGTGTGTACATGGTTTTAAAATCCACATCTTCTTGTTCAGAATTATTGTTCCAGCTATATGCTTCCGAAGTGCTTCGCTGTTCAACACTTCGCGCTACATACATGTATTGCATGAAAGTTCGAAACTTCACATTAGTCATTGGAAGATTTTCACTTAATTCTTTGAAAGCGATATTTTCGATGCGCTTAAGCGAATAGTTTTTCTCGTTAAAAAGAATCTCCTCAATAGTTTCTTGATTACTTATTCCCGCTAGATATTCCTGCCAAACTTCAGAAATATCATCTTTAAAATACGTATTATGATTCCCTAACGCTTTATCATAAAAAAAGGAATCATAGCAATAGAACATGGGGGAAAAATCATTGTTGACAAAAATCTCAGGGGCGAAATTAGAATTACTATATCTTTCATCGTAATACCACCCGCAAGCGAGTGCTGTTAATCCTAAGCTTAGCACAATGCTAAAACTGAATAGAAACATTTTTGAAAATATCTTCATCGTAGTTAATTGTGTTTATTGAATCTAAATCGTAAAATATTATTTCAGTATCAAAGTTAGCATTTAATATTGATAAGTTGTTAGCTATGTTCAGCAAATTTTCTTCCGATACATTTTCGTGAACTATAATATCATTTTTTTGAAAGAATCGTCCATCTTCATAGAATGAAGATATAACTTGAAACCGATTTTGTGCAATTTTTTTCAGATTTGCATGATTATTTAAATCATTCCATGTTTTCTTATTCCACAGTCCCATTACTTGGTTATTCTGCGTGTGTATCCCCCAAGAAAAGATGGGTAGGGCTATTTTCAATGGCAGCGGATATTGGCTAATGCTAGGGGTGTACTGCTTAGCAATAGCTTCATCATAAATAGAGTTATTTGTTAGCTCATCAATTTTGCCCATATTATAGAACATGAGTACCCCATAGTCAACAGGAGGAATACCCGTTTGATGAAAATATTTCACTTGGTGCAAGCGAATGGTTGCCGAAAGTTTTCCGCTCCACTTTTCTCGAAGCTCTTTCATGAATGCCATGAAGCGGTCTTTGCTTTTAGCCGACCAGTCGCAGTCGATTTGTATTTCGTGAAGTTCTGAATTTGTTTGCTCGTTTATCTGCATTACTAAGGATGTAATGTTGCTTGTTAACTGGCTTATGTTGAGCTTTTCATTTAGCATCACTTGATTTTTAATGAATACCACAGGTATTATTTTACAAGTTGCACTATCAGCGAAAGATATTTTAGCAACAGGAAATGGTATTCCATTTTCACTAACATCAACATCAAAATATCGCACGTAAAGCCTCTCTACCTTGTTTGATGCAATGACGTGCTTCTCAGTATCATTAAGTTTAAAGACTGTGCGCCAATAATAGAATGATGTTTGATATTTTAAGTCGGATTTAGAGCAACTGCTAAGCAATAGAATTAGAAGAATGAAGTGCGTAAGTTTCATAATGTATGAATGAAAAAAAAACTTTTCACAAAATAATTGTAAAAAGTTTTCTTGGTGACTCAGCTGGGATTCGAACCCAGGACCCCATCCTTAAAAGGGATGTGCTCTACCGGCTGAGCTACTGAGTCTCCGTGGAATTATACTTCCTTTAATGAAAGTATGTCGATAAGATACGAATTTTGAACTCGCATTTTGTGTGACTCAGCTGGGATTCGAACCCAGGACCCCATCCTTAAAAGGGATGTGCTCTACCGGCTGAGCTACTGAGTCTCCACGGTTTATTTGTCTTCTAAATAAAGACTATATTTCTAATGCTAAATACACTAAAAATAGTGACTCAGCTGGGATTCGAACCCAGGACCCCATCCTTAAAAGGGATGTGCTCTACCGGCTGAGCTACTGAGTCTCCATAATTGGAGTGCTTCCTTGTTGAAAGCGGTGCAAAGATAAGGAGCTTTTTTTAAAAAACAAATGATATGCAACTTTTTTAGGTAATAAAAATGAGTAACTCCTTCTTGTGTGTTTTGCTGATTGGTTGTAAGTATTTGAAAATGTAGTTAATATATCACTTAGTTGTTATTTACAATATCTGCAATTTTTTTCAATTGAGCCTTTGCATATTCGTCATTTGCATTCAGATTTAATACCTGATTGTAATATGAGCGAGCGACACTGAATTGTTTTTCTTCAAATGCATTATCGGCTTTCTTTAGAAGTTCGTTATATGCCGCACTTTGTTTTGCAACATCTGTTTCTTTAATTTGCTTTTCAATTTCCATCAGACGTAAGGCAGATTGATCATCGCTTTGATTAATTTGAAGCGCTTGCAGATAGAATGTACGAGCCACCGCTAGATCTTTTTTGTTATAAGAATCATGGGCTGAAGAAACCAATTCAGCATGTTTTTGCTTGTCAGCCTCACTTAATGGAGCTCTACTGAGTTCAGTAATCCTCCTTATTTGAGCTTTCGGATATTCTTCCCAGCTAATAAGTTTTATAGCTTCGTTATAATGATATTTAGCTAAGGCATAGCTCTGCTGATGGAAGTTATTGTCTCCTTCAGCAATTTCTTCTTTATAGGCCGCTCTTTGGGCTTCTTTAACAGCAAGACGAGTTTCTGCTATCTTTTTTAACTGTTCTTGCGCATAGCTCTCGCTTGGAAGTAATCGAATTGCCTCGTTATAGTTATTTTCTGCTAGGCTAAATGTTTGACTTCTGAAATTTTCATCGGCAATAGCGATAATACTATCATATTTTGCTTTTATTTTTTCCTTTTCTTGTGCAATTAGAAGCTGATCGATTTTACTGTTTTGCTGTTTCGGATATTCTTCCGAAGCCATTATCGCTAGCGATTGCTTGTATTGCTGACGAGCAAGGGTATAGTCTTTTGCCTGAAATGCAGCATCGGCAATAGTGATAATACTATCATATTTTGCTTTTATTTTTTCCTTTTCTTGTGCAATTAGAAGCTGATCGATTTTACTGTTTTGCTGTTTCGGATATTCTTCCGAAGCCATTATCGCTAGCGATTGCTTGTATTGCTGACGAGCAAGGGTATAGTCTTTTGCCTGAAATGCAGCATCGGCAATAGCGATAATACTATCATATTTTGCTTTTATTTTTGCTTCTTCTTGTGCAATTAGAAGCTGATCGATTTTACTGTTTTGTTGTTTCGGATATTCTTCCGATGTTATTATCGTTAGCGATTGCTTGTATTGCTGACGAGCAAGGGTATAGTCTTTTGCCTGAAATGCAGCATCGGCAATAGCGATAATGCTATCATAATGTGCTTTTATTTTTTCCTTTTCTTGTGCAATTAGAAGCTGATCGATTTTGCTATTTTGTTGTTTCGGATATTCTTCCGAAGGCATCATAGTGAGTGCTTTTTTGTATTGCTGACGAGCAAGTTCATAGTCTTTAATCTGAAATGCACTATCGGCAGCTGTGATGACTGAGGCATAGTTAGCATGTTCATTTCTAAGAACAATGGCTTTTTTTGAATCGGCAATTCTTTTTCGAGCTTCAGCATCATTGCTTTTAAATTCGAGAGCCTTTTCAAAAAGAGTGATGGCATTTTCGTAATGTTCATTGCTGAAAAGAAGGTTACCATCTTTCATGGCTGCCAAATATTGATTTTCAAGGCTAATTAATCTATTTTGTTCCGCTTCAAGTGCATCGATTTCTGCAAGTCGCTTTTCAGGGTATTCCTTTTCAACCTTTAAGTCTTTTGCTTTCGAGTAATTTTCACGAGCTATGCTGAAATCTTTCTCTTGAAGAGCTTTGTCGGCAATAGAAATTAGGGCTGTATATTGAGCCAAAATTTCATGATTACTTAAATGTAGTTGGCTCTCGGTGATTTGCTTCTGAGCATATTCATCGTTGGGCTTTATGTTCAAAGCTTGATGATAATCGGTTATAGCTGTTGTGTATTGTTTTGCTTTGAAGTTTTTATCGGCTTGAGCAATTGCAGCATTGTAGTTCGCATCAATTGCAGCTTGTTCGGCAAGCATTTGCATTATCATTTCAATTTCACCTATTCGGTCGAGAGCAAAGCTTTCTTCAGGAATAAGCGCATGCGCTTCTTGATATTTCTTTAGGGCATCATTATAAGAGGCGGTGTTGTAGGAAAGATTGCCTTCTGTTAGAATTTGTTGATATTTTTCTTCATTGCTAGGCGAGCTTTGGTCGTTTTTTTGATTGGCAATTGATTGCTCTGCGGCGAGAAGTTTTTGTTCCACTTCGGCTTCGGCGATTAATTGCTTTAACTCCTCATCAGATTGTGAATAGTTAATGTCAATATTGTCAATGCTTGAGCTATAAGAAATGTCGGCAAGCGGAAGCGAGAAATAGTTGTAAGTGATAAGGCTTGTTTGTTTAATCATTTGCAGATTGACAGAAAGGGGAGGGAAGTCATTATTCCCTTGCAAGATGTGCCTTGGTAGGCTCGTGTCGATGTTGATTATTTTGGGAAAATAACCTTCTTTCTGAATCGTTAAATGGAGATGTTTGTTATAATCAAGTTCAAATTCATATTTGCCACTTTTGTTTAGTGTAATTTTTTGAATCGTTTTGTTTCCTTGCGATAGGGACATGAGCACTCCTTCTGAGGAACCCGATTGAACACTAATTTTTCCAGACAATAAAAAGAATGGAGTTGAATCGGTTGATTCTTGGGCTTTCGCATGTGGGAAAACACATGTAAGTAGACTAGCTAAAAGGGCAATGATATATTTTTTTCGTAGTAATGATTTATTCATCTGATTTGTTTTTTTGCGACTTCTTAAATTATGCAGCACAAAATAAGGAATTTTTTGTGTAAATAAAGTACCTTCAAGTCTAGAGATGTTGTTTTTTTAATTGCAAAGAGCATTCCGATAACTCGGAATGCTCTTTTTGTTCATAATTTCGCTGTTTGGATTAAACTATTAGAGTTTATCGAAAAAATATTGACTAACTTTATTCATCAAGTGAACTCGATCTTTCCCGCGCACATTGTGGGGGTGTGTAGGATAGGTGAAGAAGTCGATTGATTTGTTTTGCTTAATACATTCGCGAAGAAATTGCATGCTGTGTTGAGGAACAACCACATCATCTTGCGCACCATGAATGTAGAGTAAATTTCCGCTAAGCTTATCAATGTGATTTAGCATGTTTGTTTCTTCATAACCTTCAGGATTTTCTTTTGGAGTATCCATATATCGTTCGCCATACATAATTTCATAAAGTGCCCAATCTACAACAGCTCCACCAGCCACACCAACTTTAAATTGTTCGGGATGGCGAAGCATGAGATTGGTAGTCATGAAACCACCGAAACTCCAACCATGGACTCCAATTCTTTTCGTGTCAACATAGTCCAAACTTTGCAAGTACTTCAAGCCTTCCATTTGGTCTTTTGTTTCTTCTATGCCTAATTGGCGATGAATAACTTCCTCAAAAGCCTGTCCTCGATAGGCTGAACCTCGATTATCAACGGTGAGCATGATGTAACCTTTCGATGCCATGTAATAATACCACCACTGCGCTCCATAGTTCCATGAATTGTTAATCATTTGTGCATGTGGTCCACCATATACATAAATGATTGCGGGATATTTCTTTGCAGGATCGAAATTATTTGGAAGTGTGATAATTGCATTCAGATCAGTAGTTCCGTCGGCAGCCTTAATTGTTAGGAGTTTGGTTTCTCCAAGCTCATAATCGGAAAGCGTGTTTTTTGCTTTGGCTATCGTGCTAATGTGTTTTCCCGATGAGGTGATGATATCGGTTTGACCAGGTACATTGTGTGCCGACCACGAGCTGACAAAATGGGTGAATTTAGGTGAGAAGTTAGCTTGATGATAGCCATCTTCTGCATCGAGCTGTTGGCTAGAGCCATTTGTCAAGTTCACTCGAAATGTGTTTCTATTTAAACCATTTTCATTGGCAGCTTGAAAGTAGGCATATTTGTTTTGTGCATCGATACCGTAAAATTCGGTAACTTCCCAATTTCCTTTTGTGAGTTGTTTGATTAGTTTTCCATCGGTAGAGTAGAGGTAGAGATGAAAGAAACCGTCAGCACGACTCATGTAGATGAATCGATTGTTGTCGTTGTTCAAAAATGAAATCGGATATTGAGGTTCTACATAAGTGTCTCGTTGTTCTTCTAAGATAGTTGCTAACTTTTCCCCTTTAGTTACCTCAAATTGATTAAGGTGCATGTGGTTTTGTTCTCTATTTAGTTCTGCCACATAAATCGATTTTTCATCGGGGCTCCAACTAATGTTTGTCAGGTAGTGATCGTCTGGTTTTCCAGTTTGTAAGTAAGTAATTTGCTTGTTCTCGGTGTTGTATATCCCAATAGTTACCTCATGACTAGCCTCTCCCGCCATCGGATATCGAATGGGTGTGTTTTCTGCAATTCTGCTCATGAAGTTAGTCAAAGGATACTCATGAACCATGCTTTCATCTTGGCGATAAAAGGCTAAATATTTTCCTGAAGGCGACCAGAAAGTTCCTTTGTTAATGCCAAATTCATGTCGATGAACGCTTTGTCCAACAATAATTCCTGGAGTTGTTTCGTGGCTTATTTGAGTTTGTTCGGCAATGTTTTCAATGAAAAGATTTTGACCGATGGTGTAGGCAATGGTGTTGTTAGCTGAACAAAAATCATCGTTTTCTGCACCTTGAGGCAACTCAATCCAATGTGTGATATTTTTCGTTTTTAAATGATACACTACATAGCTGTTTGCACCTTTTAAGAGGGCATTGTTTGAGTCGATGAAATTTGAAAGGAGCATTTTTTGGTAAGCTTTGCCATAGTTTTGGCATGCTTGAGCAATGCTTGTTGAATCGAGTAGAACTTCGGCATTATTGCTGCCAATTGTGTTTATCCAAGTGGTGTCGTTTTCATAGGAAGCATAGTGTTTTTCGTCTTGCCATTCCACCAGGCTAAGCATTTTAGGATATAGATATGATCCTCGTCCTAAAATAGCATCATTTAAACTCATTTGCTTTTGAGAGAAAGATGTGAAATGAGTTAGACTGAGTAGGAGAAAGAGGGAGATGAGCTTTTTCATTTGCGTTTAATTTTTAAATAAAGCTCGAATTTATAAAAAGAAGATGAGATTGGCAAATAAAGTATTACTTACTTGGTTTATTTTGCTTTCCTTTCTCACATAACATACTTAGAATTACAGAACTTCTTTTTTTTGATTTTTATTTTGCACCCTACTTATTTTGTCTTTGTGCCTCTTCAATTGCTCATGTGCTTGCTTGCAAGGGATTTTTTTAGGGGCGGTATTTTTTTCAGCACTCTCATTCCGTCAACACCAAAAAAAAGAAGAATGTCTATTTCTCAAGTTATGCTTTGGGAGCAGTGTAATGAGAGGTGTTTTAGCGATATTCTAAGTTGATTGGTTTACGAGCTTGGAAGTCATAGGGTATTTCTCGGCGTAGATATCCGCCTTGAACACCAAATAAAGTTTGGTCAGATGGAGATCCAGGATAGAAAGCAAAGCGCAATTGAATTGTATCGAACACTAAGCTCTCGTTTTTGAAGCGAATGCCAGCACCAAATCCAGAATACCACCTTCCTTTAAAAATACTTTCGTCTTGATGAGCAAGCACTCCAATGTCGAAAAAATTAAAAAATGCCATGTTGAATCCCCAGAATTTTTTGTTTAAAAAATAGAGAGTTTCGGTGTTAATATAGAACTTTTTTTTGCCAAAAGTAAGATTGCTTTCAAATCCTCTAATGCCATCGTTATCGTCGAGTTCTAAGTATTCTTGGTTAAAACGATTGTAGCCATGCACATATTTGGCAGAAATGAATTGTCGGGCAATTTGATTGCCTATTTTAAATTGTCGAGAAATGAGGTTGAAATTTAATTGCAATTCACCTTGTTCAATCCCTGTTTTGTTGAAAAAACTTCCAAATCCTGCCGATAAATAGAGATAAGTTGGTTTCATTTGGATGAGATTTCCACTCGAAATAAATAGGTGACCATAAAGACGTTGGTTGAATTCGTTATCGTCATGACCAAACACAAATTCGTGTAGGAAACCTTTGGGAATGTCTTCGGTGATACCATAGCTATAAATGTGGTTATCGCGAATGTATTGTCGTTTGGAAAGACTGAGGCTAAGCATGTACAGTTTGGAATCAGCAAAATATTGTTTGCCATCTTCGCCAGCTTTTGGACGAGAGATAAAATCGACATTCCGATATCGGGCAGCGAGCACTAAATAGGGGCTGCTTGAAATTTGTTTATTTCCTAATTTGAATGCGTATCCACTCCAGAGGTCATAGGCGGTGTAGTTAACTGGAGAGCGTATGGTGTCGGATGTAACAATTTCGGTTTCATAATAAGAATTTGTACGCCACATTTTATAAAATTCAGTTCCACCAGCCCAATGGGTGTTTGTTTTGGCAAATGGGCGTTGCACATCAATTACCATTCCTTTTTGTCGATAGCTGTTAATGAATCCCACGGTGGCGTCGGTGTATGTTCCCTTGATATTTCGGGCAGTGTAGGAACTTCTTATTCCCAAACCATCATTGGCTTGGGTGTTCCACACAATGCCTCCGCCTAATTGGTGACCAATTCCCCAGATATTTTGATTAAAGATAGAGAAAAAGCCATCCTCGAGTCCTTTTAATTGCATTTCGGCTCCATAGGAGAAGACGTCTTTGGTAATTACAACCAAGTTCACTTTTGTGGTGTCATTAGAATCAAGTTCGGCGAGTATGCGTGCATCGCGAATGTATTCCATTTGGCGAATTAAGCGTTCGTTTTCTAGCACGATTTCCGAATTGAGTTCATCGCCACTTTTTAAAAAAATATTTTTTTCAATGGTGCCGGCACTCGATTTGGCATGCATTTTGTTTGCCCATTTCACAAATGAACTAGGGTGTACAAAAGCGGTGTCTTCCAAGGTTGGTCCGAATGCATCAAGTCGATTAATTCTGATTTTCCCAATTGTTTTTCCTTGTAAACGATAAAGATTAGCATACTGATTTTGACGAGCTTTTTCTCTAACATTCGGATCGCCACGTTCTGCAGCTATTCCTTCGTAAATAATGCGCGTGAATTTTTTACTTCTGATTCTTACAAGTGCGCTATCGGAAAATATATTGTTGTATTTTGTGGCAGAGGGAAGGGTGTCTTGCAATAAACTCTGACTGCTTCCACAGAATGGAAAGAGTAGTAGAAAAAACCATATGTAGAAGGGGAATGATTTCAAAATGATTGGGTTTATTTTCTTGCAAATAGATTTTTTAAAAAGAGATTGTTGTTTTAGTTGAATATTAGAATGCAAAAATAAGATTTACTTCAATGAAAATGAAAAAAAACGTGTAGAGATTTTGTAGTTAACTTGTCGGCGGAATTAATTATTTGCAATTTTAAAGAAGAATGAGTTATGCGTTTTCGTGTTTCATTGGTATTTTGGGAACTTCTTAAAATTAATTATTAAATTGAGGAGGCTGTTAAAGATACATAGCAATGCATCACCATCAGGAAGATTGTGTAATATCTTCTGAATCTATCATTTAATCATCGTCAACCGACGTGCTCAATGACTATATTTGTTAGAACACTACGGTTTAAAAAAAAGCTTATTGGTCCATTTTTTTTTTGAAATGCAAAATTAAGCAAACTTATTAGTCCATATTTTTTTTGATGAGGTGCTTTAAGCCAACTTAATTATCGATAAACTTTTTGAAATGGTGCTTTAAGCAAACTTATTAGTTCATATTTTTTTTGAAATGGTGCTTTAAGCCAACTTAATTGTTGATAATTTTTTTGATGTAATGCTTTAAGCCAACTTAATTGTTGATAAACTTTTTAATGTGGTGCTTTAAGTCAACTTAATTGCCGACATTTTTCCCCATGAGCTAAGTTAAGCTTCAATTTATAATGTAATAAGAAGTGTTTTAGCAACGATTTTTGTTCCTTTAAAACTCAATTATTATTTATCGGATTAAAAATGCATCGATTTAATTCCGCCAACGGGTTAGTTTTTTTAAAAAAGGCTATATGTTGAATTTAGTGGGTAGGTGAATTGTCGAATTATGCTTGCTTGGTTAATTCTACAAGGCAATGCAACAATGACCAAATGGGCGTTCCGTTGAAAAACGAATAGCATGTGGCGAGCTTCGATTAAATGATAGAAGACTGTTGTAAGTGCGTTGCAAGTGTATTGCAAGCGTGTTTCAATCACATCCTTCTCTAAGTTAGGAACAACTAAAGAGGCAAATTATTTTTACCAATCCTATTCGACATAGACCAAAAAAAACGAGGATGTTTTTATTACATCCTCGTTAATATTAATGTTTTAACAGATAGATATTACCACAATTTAGGTGGATATATGCCTTTATCGGTTAAGTCTTTAATTTTTCCAACCACAAATGGCTTGTCGTCGGGGAATGTTACACCAAACCATGGAGAATCGGCTTCTAGCACCTTAGTTGCAGCTTCTTTGCTCTTAATTAAATCGAACACCACGTTAGGAATGTAAAATTCTGATTTTGGAGTGTTGATGTTTGTATCGAGGAACTGTTTAAATAATTTTTCTAACTTATTGAATAGGCTAGGATGGAATCCCCAATAGTTCATCGACGCAGGAGAGTTTTCTTCTAGCTTAATTTTTTCACCTTGACCATTGTCGCACACAATGCCATCGGCTTCACGGCGAATGTCATGGCGCTCAACGATTACAGTGAGGTTGTTTTTAGCATCGCTTTCGCAAATTCCACGGCTCACCGAACCATATTCAGAGAGTGTGTTTTTAAGAGAATATCCCATCATGCTATATTGCTCTTCATTGCAATCGTTTGCAAGGAATTTAGCCATTACTTCAAAGGCTTCTTTTCCGTAGAAATCATCGGCATTGATTGATGCAAAAGGTTCTTTAATAGCTTCTTTTGCCATTAGAATTGCATGCCCAGTACCCCAAGGTTTTTCACGACCTTCAGGGCATGTATAGCCTTCGGGTAGTTTGTTGAGTTCTTGATAGACATATTCTACTTCGATTTTTCCTTCTAATTTACCATTGAATTTTGCTTTAAATTCATCGGCAAAGCTTTCACGAATGACAAAAACTACTTTTCCAAATCCAGCACGAATTGCATCGAACACGGAATATTCAATAATTGCTTCTCCGTTTGGTCCAAATGGGTCAATTTGCTTTAAACCGCCATATCGGCTGCCCATTCCTGCTGCTAAAATTAATAAAGTTGGTTTCATTTGTTTTGTGTTATTTTATTTTTTGTAATGATAAATCGATTTATTTTTCGTTGTTATAATAATCGCCATACCAACTGGCATAGGTGGCATAGTTTTTAGCTATTCGTTCTAGCTCATTTTGAGCTAGCTCAGGAGTTAAGTCTTTGATTTTTTTAGCTGGAATTCCTGCATAAACACTGTTTCCTTCCACTTCCGTTCCTTTTGTAACTACCGAGCCAGCGGCAATGATTGTGTTTGAGTGAATAATGCAATCATCGAGAACAACGGCATTCATTCCCACCATCACATGGTCGTGAAGAGTTGCTCCGTGCACAATGGCTCCATGGGCAATGATAACGTGGTTTCCGATATTTGTTGCGGATTTCTGATAAGTGCCGTGAATAACTGCACAATCTTGAATGCTGGTATTCTCACCTATTTTAATGTAGTTCACATCACCACGAAGTACGGTGCTATACCACACGCTACTTCCGTTTCCAATTTCTACATCTCCGATGATGGCTGCATTTTCAGCTATAAAGCATTTGCTGCCTATGATAGGGGTTTTCCCGTTTAATGGTCTTATGATCGCCATACAGAATGTTTTTTTAAATTCTCTGTAAAGATAGTTTAAAACTTATAATAAAGGCAATTGTTGGCACAGAAATTTTTAGTAAATCAAAAATGAATTTAGTGAAGACTGCTTCAAGGAGGAGTCTGCTAAATTTTTGGTAATTCAGTTGAGAAACTCGAAAAATTAGGGCGCTTACGAATCGAGTTTTTGAACTAATTGAGCGTATTTACCATGCATGTCAATTAAGTCTTGATGATTTCCTTGTTCAATGATTTCTCCCTTATCGAGCACGAGTATCAAATCGGAATTTTTAATCGTGCTTAGTCGGTGAGCCACCGCAATTACCGTTTTTTTATCGAAAATATTGGCTATAGCTTGCTGTATGGCTTGCTCGGTGATGGAATCGACAGATGATGTTGCTTCATCGAGGATGATTAAATCGGATTTTCCCGCAATAGCACGTGCAAATGATAAAAGCTGAGCCTGTCCTTTAGATAGATTAGTCCCGTTGTCTTTAATAAGATGGTTGTATTGTTGAGGAAGTTTTTCAATAAATTGATTGGCACACACGAATTCGGCAGCGGCTTTAACATCATCGGTGGAAATATTATCTCTACCCAATGCAATGTTGAAGTTAATGGTGTCGTTGAACATGAAAATATCTTGTTGCATGACAGAAATGGCCTTTCGGACTAAATGGATAGAAAGATCGCTTAGTTCATGTCCGTTAATTTTAATAGAACCTCGATAGTTGTTGTAGTTTTTAGCAAGAAGCTTAATAATGGTTGATTTCCCTGAACCAGTAGTTCCCACGAGTGCTATTCGGTTGCCTTTATTTAATTTGAAAGAAATGTTTTTAAGAACATCATCGCCATCATCAGAGTATCTAAAGTAAACATTTTTAAATTCTATTTCTTGTATGTTTATTTCTTGACTATCATTCTTTTGGTTTTGTAGAACGGAATCATCTTCTTCAATCTTGGTGTCGAATAGGTCGCTCAGATGGTCAAGGCTTGAAAGAGCACGCTGAATTGTAGAAACCTGTTGTGCAAATTGCCGAATTGGGACAAAAAGGCGTTCAAGAGAAGTGATAAAAACGATAAGAATGCCAATGGTTAGGTTTTGGTTTCCAATGAGAATTGCTCCTAACGCAATGACAAGAGCAGTAGCAATCGTTGTGATTCCATCGATAACTGAGTATAGTGTAGAATCATAGATGTTAGAATGATTCTGAGCATCGCTAAAGTCCTTGTTAAGTTTGTCGTATTTTTTAAAAACCTCATCTTTGGCGGCATAAAGTTGGATTGTTTTAATTCCATACAGCGCTTCTTGCAAATAGGCAGCCGATTTGGCAAGACTTGCACGAGCAGCAAAGAATGCTTTTCTCATTTTTTTTCGTAAGAATTGAATGATCAGCATAATGGCAGGAAGGAGAATGATTGCAGCAAGAGCTAGTTTCCAATTAATGCAGAAAAGATAGATTGTTAAAGCAATGGTCTTGATACTATCAGCAAGAAGTCCAAGTATGCCAGAGGCAAATGATTCAGCAATGGCATCTAGATCGCTTGTGAGCCGTGAAAGAGTGATTCCGATAGGGTTTTTATCGTAATATTTTGACGGAAATCGAATGGCTTTGGCAAACATTTTCTTTCGCACATCCATAATGGTAAGCCCTCCAGCCTTCACAAAGGAATAGCTATAAGTACCATCGAAAAGAATGTTGATAATTAAGACAAAGAATAAGGCAAGAGATTGCCATTTTAATCCTTCTAAATTTCCAGCAATAATGTAGTTGTCAATGATTGATTGAACTAAATAAAGAAAGAGAACACTTGCCGCTGTAGTGATAGGTATTGAAATTAAACTGTAGCTAAGCCATTTTTTGTGAGGACGAAAGTATTTGGCAAACCGCACAAGTAGTTGCCAATCTTTGAGCTGAATTTTTATCTCGGTATTGTTCATTATTGTTCGGTTTGTAGTCTCAATATTTGCTGATAGAATGCAGAATTTAGCAGTAGTTCTTCATGGCTACCTTTTTCACTAATTTCTCCATTGTTGAGCACAATGATTTGATTTGTTTTTTGAAGTACACTAGTACGATTAGAAACGATGATTAGGCTCTTTGCTACATTGTTTTCTAGAATTTGGGTGATTAGAAATTGTTCAGTAGCAGTATCAACAGCTGAGAAAATATCATCAAGAATAAGTAGATCGCAAGGGGTGTATAATGCTCGTGCCAAGCTAAGGCGTTGTTTCTGACCGCCAGAAAGCATGATGCCTTTTTCTCCGACGATTGTTTTTTCGTGGGCTTGAAATCGAAGAATTTCGTCCTTTAATGCCGATTTATAAATGGCATCATCGAGATTTCGTGCGTTATTGTTTTTCTGAGAGCCAAAAATGATGTTATTTTCAATTGTATCGGAGAATAAGAAGGTGTCTTGACTTACAGTGCGAACCACATGCCTAATATCATCGGATTTTATTTCATTGGCATCGAGCTTGCCAAACAAAATCATACCACTTTCAGTGCGAAGATAGCCATTAATGCAGTTGATAAGAGTGCTTTTTCCTGCACCCACTTCACCAGTAATGCCAATAATTTCACCTGGATTTATTTGAAAACTGATATTGCTAAGTGTATTCGAAGTGGAATTAGGAAAAGCGTAGGATAAATTCTGAATTTTTATTCCGTGCTGAAATAAATCTTGTTTTACATTTGCATCAAGTGAAGCACGATGGTCATCTTCACCCTCTCGGTTTAAAATGGTTTGTAAACTTTCAATTCCCACAATTCCTTGTTGGAAAATGGTGAGCACCCAACCAAGGCTCATGATGGGCTGGGTGAGTAAGGCTGAATAGGCAATATAGGCAGTTAGTTCTCCGATGGTTAATTCTCCATTAATGCAATAAATTCCACCAGCAAAAAGAATGAGCACTTTAAGAATTTGACTCATGTTGGCTAGCAGAGGCATGACAAAAGAACGAATCCACGAAATTTTCATCTGATGATTAAATAGACGAATGTTTTCTATTTCGACATCATTTTCGGCATAATCATAAATATTGTAGCTTTTAATTACGCTATTCCCTGATAGAAAAGAAATGGTTTTTGCCGATAATGATTGAAGAGATGTCATTTGGTGTTGGGTGTGGTTTACCATTATTTTCATACCTGCTCTAACAATTGCAAATATGATGATGACAGGAACAATGCAATAAATAGTTAGGCTTGGAGATAGTTTCCACATCATGTAGGGTGTGAGCGATAGGGAGAAAACAATGTTAATCAGCTGCAAAGTACCAAATCCAGTAATCATGCGAATGCCGTTGATATCATTGTTTATTCTCGAGATGATTGTACCCGTTGGGTTTTCATCAAAATAAATTTTACCAAAAGAACTAAGTTTGAGGAACATTTCTCCTTTCAATTGCCGCTCAATGAGGCGAGCTGGAATAAAAAGAAGTATTCGAGAAATTGATCTAACGATAATCATTGCAAGTGCCAGCAGAATAATAATGCCGATGTATTGACGAAGTGTATCGGTTTGCTGAAATTTTTTGTCGTGAAGGAGGTCGATTGAGAGTTGGATATATTCAGGAATGAGAATTGAAATCCAAATGGTGAGGATTAATGCGATGATACCACCGAGATACCACCATTTATATTGACTGGTGTAATGATATATAAATTGAATTTTTTTGCGCAAAATGTTTTGTTTTTAAATGATAGAGTAAAAGATGATCTTGAGAATTCGTTTTTAATTGAGAATTGGAAATTTTCACCACATGACCTATTAGTTTTAATCATATTTTTGATTCAAATTTAGTCTTTTAATTTCGAAAATTGTATTAAATAGTTCAGGTTTCAGTTTAAGATATTTCTGCGTAAAAACCGGAGTTTGTGATTAAATCGATTGCGTGACTTTGTTTTGGAATTTATGAACTTCGGAATTTGCTTTTAATTGTCTTAAAAAAATAATTAGCACAATTAGCTCTATCGTTGGTTGCAAAAAAAGACTAGTCTTAGGACTAGTCTTTAAATTTAAATCATATGTATTGACCAGATAGTGGATTTTTTGAAAACCGTATCTGGAGAAAAATACTGCTAAAGAGCAGAATTAATTTTCTAAAGCTGAAATTATTATTGAGTAGGTTCGCTTGCTTCAGTTTCTTCAGAAGTATTAGTTTCAGTAGCATTTACTTCTCCAGTAGCTTCTTCAAATACAGGCTCAGTTTGAATAGTAGCTTGTTTTGCTGCGTTGTTAATTTGGCTACTCATTTCAGTAGCAACAGGGACTTTGTTTTCTTTAGGTATATAAGCACTACCTGCAATAGAAAGGACTAAAAGGATTCCAGCCAACCACCAAGTTGTCTTGTCAAGGAAATCATTAGTCTTGCGAACTCCCATGACTTGATTGCTTGATTGAAAGTTGCTTGCCAAGCCTCCACCTTTTGAGTTTTGCACTAAAACGATTAACACCATGAATACACTGGCGATAATTAATAAGACTGTAATTAATGTGTACATTTTAATTTATTTCGTTAATTTCTTAATTTCTTCAATTCGTTCGGCAAAGTAAGCATTTTTTTCTGGAAATTTCAAACATAATTTCTCATAAGATGTAATTGCTTGTTTAAATAATCCTTGTTTAATGTATATTTTGGCCATAGTTTCTGTGAAAAAGTCATTTTCACCTGAGCTATTCGTGTTTTTTACGCTTGTATTTTGATAGGGTGTGTTTTGCTGAAGCGAGAATGCAAGATTACTTAATTCTTCGAGCGGAGAGTTTTTGTCGCTTATTTTCGTACTGCTCGAATTGGCTAGTTCATTTTTACTCAAGTTCAATTCTCTCATAGCTAGTTTTGGGTCGATGTATAGCAGGTGATATAATCGTCGTTTATCTACGATGAAGAAAGAAGCTTTCTCTAAATAGCTATCAAGTTCTTCTGATTCAAGTAGCACTAAGTTTTTGATTAATAGAACCCATGCTAATTGGAAGTGTGGAAAATCGAGAACTATTTTTTTGAGTTCAATAAGACTATCCTCATTGAGAAGCTCTGGATTTTCTATATATTTATTTAGAATGGAACTGTTCATTACCAATTGGCTATTGATGCATTAAAAATATCATCGGTTAATTGAGCTATAATTTCCTCAGCAAGCGACTCTTCAACATCAGATAATAATCTGTTAGCATCAAAGTCAACATAGGCAGAGAATGATTTTTCCCAATCAGCATCGTGGTCTTTGTTGTTGGTGTATTTCATTTGCAGTGTTACTGTAAGTCGATTTTGAGCTGCTAGGTCACCTTGAGAAATATTCACAGGAGTTACTCTATAATCAGAAATAACACCTTCAAATTCAAGATCTCCCTCATTTTGCATCATTTGAAGAGATGTTTGGCGATTAATTTTATCAATGAGTCCATCGGTTAATTGTTGACTAAGATTAGGGTTAACCAATCGAGCTCTATTCTGAATATATAGTACAGCAAATGTTTTAACCGAAGGATCAAGAGCCGCACCAGTGAAAGAGTACGACATTTTGCATGCGGAAAAAGGCAAAAATATTAGTTGAGCCATGATGGCTAAGAGAGCCAGTTTATGTAGATATACTTTCATTTGTTTTGGTGTGTTTTAAATTTAGAATTCAATTACGCTATTTAAAGTAGTCCTATTAGATAATCGGAATAAAAGCAGAGTGATTACATTATTCGTCCACGCTTCCATCGAGGAGGTCATACTCTTTTAGCTTACGGTATAGAGTTCTGGCTGAAATTCCAAGTTTTTCTGCCGCTTTTCGTCGGTTGCCATTAAACATTTCTAGTGCTTTTTGGATTGCGATTTTCTCATATTCAGCAAGGCGCATTATATCGATTTCATTCGATGCATGTTCTTCATGATAATATTCAATATCATCATCGAGTTCTATACTTGGCGAGTTATTGAAGGATGCAGAAGGTGAATTATTGCCAGCAGGAGTATGACTAACAACACTCGCATAGGAGTCATTGTGATATAAATCATGAATAATCTGTTGGTTTTCATTAGACACATTTGGAGAGCTGTTACTGTCTTTCATTAGATCGAAAACGAGCTTTTTCAAATCGGTCATATCTTTTTTCATATCGAAAAGTACTTGATACAGTATTTCTCTTTCGGTAGAAAAATTTTTTGAATCTTCATTTTTGTATAGCGTGGGGAGGTTTGGTTTTCCTCCTTCAGGCAGATATCTTCTAACAATTTCATCGGTTATTGTTTTTTCTTGCTCTATGATTGATATTTGCTCTGTAACATTTTTGAGTTGGCGAATATTTCCAGGCCAGTGATAGTTTTCTAAAAGATATCGAGCTTCAGGAGTTAAACGTATCGATGGCATTTGATATTTTTCTGCGAAATCGGAAGCAAACTTTCTAAATAGAAGAAAAATATCATCGGTTCTTTCTCGCAATGGAGAAAGCCGAATTGGAACCGTGTTTAATCGGTAGAATAAATCTTCTCTAAATTTTCCATCTTGAATAGCATTCGTGAAGTTGATATTTGTGGCAGCAACAATTCTGATATCTGTTTTTTGAACTTTCGATGAGCCAACTCTGATATATTCACCAGCTTCAAGCACTCTTAAGAGTCGAGCTTGTGTTGATAATGGAAGTTCTCCTATTTCATCAAGAAAAATAGTACCACCATCTGCTTCTTCAAAATATCCCTTGCGATCGTTTAAAGCACCAGTGAAAGAACCTTTTTCATGTCCAAATAATTCTGAGTCAATAGTGCCTTCTGGAATTGCCCCACAGTTCACAGCAATGTATTTATTGTGTTTGCGTGATGAATTTTGATGAATGATTTGAGGAATAGATTCCTTTCCAGAACCACTTTCGCCTGTAATAAGAACCGACAAATCGGTGGGAGCCACCTGAAGAGCTACCTCGATAGTTCTGTTGAGTGTATGGTTATTTCCGATAATTCCAAATCGTTGTTTAATAACTTGTAAATCCATTTCTTTCGTATTTTCGGGAAAACAAAGTTAAACAATTTAGTTTAATGAATCATTCTTTCTGCGATGATAAATCCAAATGCCTTCTATTTCAGGATTGCTATCATTGATTTTTTGTTTAGCAGCGAGTGCTTCATTGAGCGTATTGTATCCACCAGCAGAAATGAAGTAGATGTTGTTGCTTTTAGCAAGAATTGCTGCATTAATGTTTTTTGTTTGTAGGGCTTTAATGTAGTTTAAAGCATTCTCATGCTCATTGAAACTACCAACGATGAGTTGAAAGTTAAGGTTTAATTCAATGGAGTTTACAATAATCAAGGTTTGATAACCATCTCTGTATTCCACGTTGTTTTGTATGGAAATAGACTGCAAAGTAATGTTATTTGCTGCATTTTTAATTTTGATATTTTGCACAGAGTCTTCCGATGCAAGGCGTTCGAGAGTTTGGTCAACTGATTCTATTTGTTTAACATTTTGCTTAGCTATTTGAGCAAAATGATTGAAAGCGAAATATCCGATAATTAAAGCAAAAGAAATGTAAATGATAGTGCGAATGATTTTCTGGTTATTTGATGTTTTTTTTTCGGCAGCTTCTTGATGAGCACTTGGAACTTCAACAGGAGTATTTGTTTCATTTTCGTTTTGTTTATTCCTGATTGTTTCTGCGCTAACCACACTTTGAGGTTTCCCCCCAAGTCCCGCACGAGGCATTTTCCCCCAATTTCGTTTACGAAGAATAAAATAGTCCCAATTTCCACGAAGAGCAGCATAAGTTACTATCGGGTGATATACGAAAGGTTCAATGGCAGCTGCAAGGAGCTGACGAATTACCATGTCGATTTTTTGATATTTAAAATAGACAATGTGGTCATATAATATACTAATTCCACTAAGCGTGAGTGCAAATGCATATATAAATGTTAATGAAGTGAAGAAGATTGTCCAATTGGCTTGCCCAGAGAACACAAGAATCAAAAAATAGAGCATGCCTACAAACTCAATGATTGGAGCGAACCATTCGAAGAAAGTCCAGAATGGGTGCGACATCATGCCCATCACGCCATATTTTGGATTTAAAAACATGTTCCAATGAGCAAAGAGAGTTTCGATAGTTCCTCTAGTCCAGCGATTACGTTGCCTAATTAGAATGTCGGCTGTTGCAGGAGCTTCTGTCCAGCATAAAGGGTCAGGAAGATAATCGATTTTATAAGGTTTTTTTACTATTTCCGACATGTATCGACGCATGCGAACCACAAGTTCCATGTCTTCACCTACTGTATATCTGGAGTATCCGCCACATTCCACTACAATTTCTTTATTGAACATTCCCAGAGCTCCTGAAATAATGAGTAATCCATTAAGTTTAGTCCATGCCAGTCGCCCCATGAGAAAGGATCGATTATATTCTATGACTTGAAATAAGGGAAGTAATTGTTTCGGGAGTTGAATATCGATGAGTTGTCCTCCTTCAATAACACACGAATTGGCTATTCGAATCACACCACCCACTGCAATGGTTTCTTTTCCTTGCTGGTCGGCTAGAAAGGGTTTAACTAATATCTGGAGGGCATAAGGGTCAATTACACAATCGGCATCGATAGCAACAAAGTATTTACCCGAAGAAACATTGATTCCTGCATTTAGAGCGTCGGCTTTCCCCCCATTTATTTTATCAACTAGGACAAGGTTATTTAGCGATGTTTTTCTTGAGCGATACACCCCACGAATTTCAGAACTATGGATTTTATTATCAATTAAGATATCGACTTTTTCCATGTCGAACTCATTGATTACTACGTCGAGTGTTGCATCGGAACTTCCATCGTTGATGACAACCACTTCATAGTTTGCGTAATAGAGAGAAAGAAGAGCTTTAACATTTTCATAGATGTTTAGTTCTTCATTGTATGCAGGTGCTAAAATTGAAACCATTGGTGCGTAAGGTGACGAAAGTACTTCGTTGTAATTGGTTACATTGGCCTCCTTACTATAGCGTGTTAAAACAATTGCCGATATTATAGCTAGAATGGAGTATAATAGGAACATGACAAAGGCATACCAAAACAAATAGTTTTCGATCCAGAAAGCAAGTTCACTCCATATTTTAATCCAAATGCCACTCATGATTAAGCTTTGTTCTTCGTTATGTAATTGATGTATTTGAATAAGTTTTTATCGCGTTCTTCAGCAAAATTTCGTAGTTGATATTCTCCAGAAGGGGCTAAGTCGATAATGATGCTACATATAAGCAAGATGATTTCCACGCTATTTTCATCACTTAATGCAAGAAGGAAAAAATCGATATCATCAATAGAGCCAATTTCGCGTATAGTTTTTAGTATTTCAATTTTATTTCTTGCCACTTCATCAAAGTAACGTCCGATTAATACCGTTTTTGCATCGACGTAATTGAGGGCGCGAATTGCTTGATAGATATTTTCACGAGTGTATCTGTTGGGATGATATATCATGGCAGTTAATTCTTGAGCACTTTCAATTTGTTGGAAATATTGAATCATCTTGATACAAAAATCTTGTACGTCGTTATTCGAGGATTGAAGCCATTTTTGAAATGAAGGAACAGCTTGTTCGTGTAATTTCACATAGTTAAGAATGTTTAGCTGAGTCCATGTTGAAAACTCGCTATTCAAATTGTCTAGAAAGCTATATGATGCAGAAGTATCTAGGAAAGCATATGAAATTAGAGCCTCACTTCGTACTAAATGATTTTTATCATTCAAATATTTAATGATTACCTTAAGTGCTCCCGAAGGATATAGATTTGACAACTCGCGAATGCCGCTCACTCTCCGCGTTGTTTGTCGTGATTTGATTTTTCGCATTGAAAAATGATGTAAGCCAACAAGTCGATAAAGTAATATAATCCGATCGGCATATTCTCCAGAAAGATTGCGTTCATAGTTCATTAGACTTTCTATTAAAATATCCTTGCCTAATTTACTTGTTACTTTACGCATCTCGAGAGCTACTTCTTTCGCTGGCAATTCTCCGAAAAGATATTCCATCATCACTTCTTCGTATCTAGATAATAGTTGTTCTCTATATTGAATTTTATATTCTTTTCGGAATGTGGCTAAAAATAATATTGTTCCGATAATAGGAATGAGAGTATTGAATATTAATGTCATTAGAAACATCATGGTGATTAGGGGAATCCCGATGATATTTTCAATGTTCGATTTGACTTTAGTTGACCATATTTCAGGCAAAGAAAAATCGATCATTCCATGCAGAAAATATCGAATGGAATGACGCATTTTTATAGCTAATGGATGTGTAGATGGACGAAGCGCTTTAACTTGATGACCAATCGGGAAGTTAGCACTTTTTGCATCAATAACTTTTTGACGAGCTTCCCATTCAGCATCGGCGATAGCTTGATCTTCTGCTAATGATTCTGGAGAATAGTGTTGAATGGCATTCCAGAATCCATAGGCGGTAGATGCTAATATAAGAGCCCAGATTGAGATTAATACTAGAGCGCTTATTAAATGTTTTCGTTTCATTAGAAGCTTTAAAGTAAGCATTGAATTGCAATTCTAAAATTTATTTGCCCACGATGTGAATTGGGTTTATATTCTGCATTTTCATAGCCTAAATAAGAATCAATGATTAGTAAAGAGGAAAGTTTGTATTTGAATTGTGCTTGTGTAGTGTAGGTTTTATAAAGAGGCGCTGTTCCTGCATTGTTCTGAAAAAAGCTGTCATCGGGAGAACTTACACCATACCCTAATGTTAATCCGATAAAACTTTCAGGGCGTGCAAGATATTTTCGACCTATGATTTGATATGAAGAATTAACCTTATCGACATTACTCACAAAAACGGCATAGGGGCGAAAAGAGAGCCAATAATTACCAAGATATTTTGAAATTGATGTGGTAAGTACATTAACATTAACTATTTCTTCAACATCTGTCGAGAAATTCATGAAGCGATATCCTAATGAAGCATCAATAATGTTTGGAAAACTTCGATAATATTCAACACCTAATCGATGGGTAGCAAAAATTGGGCTAGGCGAATAGGCGTAGGCAAAGAAAAAAGTGTTATTGTTGTCAATCTTTGGGTAGCATTCGAGCTCGAATTGTAGGCCTAAATCGGAACCAAATTTTTCACCAGGTAAAATCAAATCACCCATGAAAATATTGGCATAATAGTCGCCATATTTCGATGTGCGTCTGCCATATGACAAACCAGTCATGCTCCACATTCTTTCCCATGGTTTCTTGAAGGTTTCGTAGTTATATTCAACTTTGATAATATTTTTATAGGGCTTGCTTAGTGCTATCTTTTCTTTTTCATCCTTCAATACACTGTTTTCAGGATCTAGAACCTCTAACATTTTTAAAGTTTCATTGGCACTCTCATTATCGTTGAGTGCAACTTGTGCTTTAAATTTTTTAGTTAGTAAAGAAATATCTTTCGGATAGATGGATTGAGCCTGAGTGATGAACAGAATGCACTGGTCATATTCTCCATTCCAGAAGTAAATATCGCTCTGTAATGAGATTGCGTCATAGTTTTTAGCATCTTTACTTAGCACATCGCTCACTTCTTTTTGTGCAGATGCATAATCTCCTTCCCAAGCTTGAGTTCTAGCAATTAGCAGCTGTGCATCGGTATATTTAGGATAGATTGCTAATACCTCTGAGGCTGTATTTCGAGCTTTAGTATACTCTTTTTTCATAGCATAGCTATTAGCAACGCTGAAGAGAGAATCTAAATTGATAGTAGTTGCATTGCCAGATGCTTCTAAGTTAATTCTATCTTGGAGTTTTTTAATAGCTGGATTTTGTGGGTCTAATTCTAATAACCGATTAATTGTTTCTTGCGCCTCATCGTAGTTTTTTAAGGGGAGTAAGGCTTTTGTTTTTTTTATTAAAAGATTGATATCATCTTCAAAGAAATATAAAGCTCTGTTGATTGTTAAGATGCATTCTTCCGATTGATTGTTCCATAGATAGATATTCGATAGCGCATCATAAGCATCATAATTCTTTGGGTCAAGAGTTAAAACATCAGAAGCTATTTTTTCAGCAGTTGTGTAATCTCCTTGCCATGAATAAATGCGACTTTTTAGCAACGAAACATCAAAATAATTGGGATTCTGACTTAAAATCAAGTCGGAAATTTGCAAAGCTTTATTGTATTTGCCATCAAAAGAATACTGTCGAGCAACTAAAAACAACGAATCGGCATTGACTTTTGTTTGCGCCAATGCGTTGTGTGGAATAGCGAAAGAAAAGATAAATGACAATGCATAAAATAGAAGAAGCTTTTTACTTAAATTGTAAACTTGATTCATGGACAAAATAAAAAAATGAATAAAAAGGTGTTTTGAGAGGGCAGCGAGTTTAGCACAGCATCTTTTTAGTCGATGCTGAGTTTGCTTAGACAAAAAAGTCAAATTACTTAGCTATCGGATCCGAGTTTACTTGATAGGGCTTACTTTGTGTTTTTTTCAGCCTTCACACTTTTGTTTTCTGGATCTAGAACTTCTAGCAATTTTAAAGTTTCATTAGCACTCTCATTATCGTTGAGTGCAACTTGTGCTTTAAATTTTTTAGTTAGTAAAGAAATATCTTTCGGATAGATGGATTGAGCCTGAGTGATGAACAGAATACATTGATTATACTTTCCATTCCAGAAATATATATCGCTTTGTAATGAGATCGCATCGTAGTTTTTAGCATCTTTACTTAGTACATCGCTCACTTCTTTTTGTGCAGACACATAATTTCCTTCCCAAGCTTGAGTTCTAGCAATTAGAAGCTGCGCATCGGTATATTGAGGATAGATTGCCAATACCTCAGAAGCAGTATTTCGAGCTTTAGTGTACTCTTTTTTCGCAGCATAGTTATTGGCAACAGCGAAGAGAGAATCTAAATTGACAGTAGAAGTATTGCTTGTTGCTTCTACTGTAATTCTATCTTTGAGTTTTTTAATTTCAGGATTTTGTGGGTCTAATTCTGATAAAATATCAAGAGTTTCTTGCGCCTCTTCAAAGTTTTGAAGAAGGAGTAAGGCTTTTGTTTTTTTTATTAAGAGGTTGATATCATCTTCAAAGAAATATAAAGCTCTGTTGATTGTTAAGATGCATTCTTCCGATTGATTGTTCCATAGATAGATATTCGATAGCGCATCATAAGCATCATAATTCTTCGGGTCAAGAGTTAAAACCTCAGAGGCTATTTTTTCAGCAGTTGTGTAATCTCCTTGCCATGAATAAATGCGACTTTTTAGCAACGAAACATCAAAATAGTTGGGATTCTGACTTAAAATTAAGTCGGAAATTTGCAAAGCTTTATTGTATTTGCCATCAAAAGAATACTGTCGAGCAACTAAAAACAACGAATCGGCATTTACTTTTGTTTGCGCCAATGCGTTGTGCAGAATGGTGAAAGAAAAGATAAATGACAATGCATAATATAGAAGAAGCTTTTTACTTAGGTTGTAAACTTGATTCATGGACAAAATTAAAAATGAATAAAAAGGTGTTTTAAGAAGGTCGCGGGTTTAACGCAGCATCTTTTTTAGTCGAATGGTGAGTTCGCTCAGACTAAAAGGTTTAATTACATAGTCGTCGGCTCCTAGTTCAAAAGCTTTCAACACCGAGTCTTCCGCCCCGTCGGCCGATAAAACTAGGATTGGAATTTTTAAATCAAGTTCCACTCTTACTAGGTTAATGATTTCGTGACCATTTAAAAAAGGCATATATAAGTCGGTGATGAGCATATCTATTTCATCTTTGTGAGAGCTTAGATATTCGCTGCATTCTTTACCATTTACGGTTTTAATTACTTCGTAGCCATCTTTAATTAGTTTATGACAGATTGTTTCTAGGATAAGTTTGTTGTCTTCTGCTACAAGAATTTTTTTAGACATATGTTTTTAAATTAAGGTGATGATAAATTATTTTTTTGCAACTCTCGTTAAATAAACCCACCAATGTTGGAAAAGTTTAAGTACCGTTTATCAATCTTTCTATTTTAGAAGATGATATTATTATATTTGTGCAAAAATACAAGAACTTTGCATAATCAAAATAAAAAGTGCACAAAAAATGAATATAAAATCTTTTTTAATCAAATAAAATTATCTACATGAATATTATTGCCATTATTCCAGCTCGATATCAATCGTCTAGATTTCCAGGTAAGCCTCTCGAAAAGTTAGCTGAAAAATACATTATTCAGCATGTTTATGAAAAAGCTGCTGAAACATTTGAACGTGTTTGGGTGGCAACCGATGATGATAGAATAGCACAAGTAGTAAAAAATTTTGGTGGACGAGTTGTAATAACACGAGCAGATCACCCTAGTGGTACTGATAGAGTGGCAGAAGCAGCACGCTTGTTGGCTAAAGAAAATGATTTTGACGTGGTGGTGAATGTGCAAGGCGATGAGCCTTTTGTGTGTGCACAGCAACTAGAATCTTTGACTCAATGTTTTTCTGATAGTTCAACGCAGATAGCTACATTGGCAAAGCGCGTGGAAGATGTTGAAACATTGTTTAACCCGAATCGTCCGAAGCTTGTTTTTAATACGCAAAACTTCGCCATGTTGTTTAGCCGATCAACAATTCCTTATGTGCGTGGAACAGATCCTGAAAAGTGGTTAGAAAATCGTTCGTTTTATTATCATTTAGGGATGTATGCTTATCGAGCAGATGTGCTTCAGAAATTGACAACCTTAGAGCCATCGTCGCTTGAATTGTCGGAATCCTTAGAGCAATTGCGTTGGCTTGAGGCGGGTTATAAAATTAAAGTGGCAGAAACGGAGCATGAAAGTATTGGCATAGATACACCTGAGGATTTAGAAAAAGCTCAATTGTTTTGGAATAATACGCATTAATCTTATATAAACTTAAGGTTTAGACTACTCAGTATTTTCTAAGAAGTAGTTAATTTGCATGTTCTTTAAAAAGGAAAGTATGAATATGATTATTCATGCTTTTTCTTTTAGAAAGGAATTGATTTTGAATCTAATAGTATTGCTAGAATGGAGAATAAATATGGTTTTCATAGTTTCTTAAGTAAGTTTGGTTGGTATGAACCCGTGAGGAGATGGTTTTGGAGTAGTCCTGATAGGCAAAAAGCCATAAAGGTAACTGTTGTTATAGCGCTCATGTGTGTGCCTTTTATTGTGGCAGGGCGAAATTTTTTTGCAAGTACATTGGCTTTAGGTGTTTTGGCCGATGCATTATCGGAAACCGATGATCATCCTAAAGGAAGAGTTGTTGCTTTATTGCTAAAGGTTTTTGGCTTTGGAATATCAAGTTTTGCTGTTGTTTTATTAGCTAATCATGCAATACTTTTAGGAATAGGCTTAGGTATTTCTGCAATCGTATTTATTTTGATAGGTGGACTTAGTGAGCGTTTTCGAGGTATTACATTTGGTGCAATATTAGTGGGTGTCTATGCTATGATGAGCATTGATTCTCATCGGGAGTGGTATTTGCCCGCTGTGTTACTTTCTTTAGGTGCCCTTATTCATGGTTTATTTTCGTTAATGTTACTTTATTTGAATCCTTATCGCTTGCTAGAAGAACAATTGGCTCGTGGATTTAAGGCGTTGGCATCTTATCAGAAGGAGAAGGCTCAATTGTTTATCAGAGAAATGTCGTTGCATCAAACAATACGAAACAATTTAGCGATAAAGAACATTCGCTTGGTTGATTCTCTCGATCAGTGCAGGGTGTTGATGAGGAGTTATGCCGATATTGAGGGCGATAATAAGGTTTTAAGGCAATATATGAATTATTTCATGCAATTGCAAAGTTTGCACGAGAGGGCAACTTCAACTCATGAACGCTATGAAATGATTCAGCAATCAAAAAATGAGGTAGAGGTGTTGGAAGGAGTAGGTCAGGTTTTTTATTTATTGGCTGAGGCTTCGGAGTTATTTGCTTATTCGTTGTTGGTGCATATTCCTTATAAACATCCAGCGTTAGTTACTTGGTCGGTTAATTCTTTAGAAGAAAAATTAGACTATTATCAAATAAAAGCCGACCATTCACTTCGAAATATTGTACAGAATGTTTGTCGGACTAGTGAGATTATTAGTGGACTAATGACGAGTGAAGATAGTGTTATAATGCCACGATTGTCTAAAGATAATCGCTCGATTAAGGAGCGCTTGTTTGAGCAACTAAGTTTTGAGCATCCAAGAATGCGCCATGCAATACGTTTATCCATTTGCTTAACGTTGAGTTATACTGTTGCTCAATTACTAAATATTGATTATGGTGGATGGGTGGTGCTTACTGCACTACTTGTTTGTCAATTTACATATAGTGAAACTCGGCGTCGTTTCTTTCAACGTGTTTTTGGAACACTCTTGGGGGTGTTAATCGGAATGATTTCTATTTATATTTTGCCCACTATGGAGGGACAAATTGCATTTCTGTTGTTATCAGCATTTCTTTTTTTGTATTGGCTACGAAGGCGATATAGTTATGCTGTAATTTTCGTAACGACTTATGTTTTATGTGTCATTAATTTTGTTAATCCGCAAGGGGTCGATGCATTGGGATATCGCTTGTTAGATACATTGATTGGCTCTGCAATAGCGGTGGTTACAGTGAGGATTGTGTGGCCTGATTTTCATGGGAAGCGTATCCCATCGCTTCTGAATGTGGCTTTCCAATCGAATGCAGCATATCTTAAGCAGATTATTCGAGCCCATGTGCATTGTTTGCCAGAAAATGACTTTGATTATAGAGTAGCTAGGCGAGAGTCCCATCGAGCAGATAATGCTTTGGCGATGGCTTGGAAAAACATGCGTTTGGAACCGAAAGGGAAATCGCTTTTGCAAGATGTTTCTTTGAAATTAACATATCATAATCATGCATTGATTTCCTATTTGTCGGCTTTAGGTTTGCATCGAGAATCAGGCGTTTTAAATCAGTCGAATTTGATAAATATAGCTGAAGAAATTTTGAATGTGATAGATGTCATTCGGATTCCAACGATGGACCATTCCTATAAAAATCAATCAGAATTAAAAGATATAATTGAACATTTAATTAAGATTCAACCAAACGAAGTTCTGCCAGTGGTAGTTCAGCAGGCAAAAATTCTTTTAAGAATAGCCGAATTAAGTCTGAAACTGGAATTGCTCACTCAGGTTTATAGCAATGATGTGGCAGATTCTTTTGAAAATTAGATGATATTACTTTGCTCTTTTTTTAATTAAAAGATTAAATTAAATCCCAGTTGAAAGTTGATTGAGTCGGCATTTCCTAGTCTTAAAATGCTATTTAATTGATCGGTTACAGCATAAAATTGAAAAAAACCACCTCGAACCATTAGTCCTGTGCCTATGTTCAAATAGTCTTCTTTGGAAGCACTGCAACTTAACATTGCAGAAAAAGCTTTACGACAGGAAAATGTGCTTGCTAGTGTGATGTTTGGCTCCCAAAAATGGTTAAACTGCAATAGACCACCAAGGCTTAGCCACTGATAAGTTTGATATTGAGCATTGAAATTTATTGTGCGATAAATGGGAGTGCTAAAGCTGATGCTATCGACACTGTTAAGCTTGAATGAATCTTTCAAATCGTCAATATATTGTTTGATTTGACTTGTAGCATTGTTGTTAGATCCACTGCTACCATTTGTCAGATTGTCGCTAATATCTGTGGGTTCATAGTAAAGTGCATTATGAGAATAAATTTCTTGTGTTTTCCCCGACCAATTAATATGTCCGATGTCGATGACTGAAAAACCCAAATTGAGTTTGTCGTTTAGTTGGTAGCTAAGACCAAAATCGAAAGCAAATCCTTTGTTTTTTCCGAGTGTTGATTCGATAATATCGCTAGTGTTGTTTTCCACCTGAATGCCATTGATTCTACCTGTATCAGACAATCGGATGTTGAATGGACCAACAAATTGTTGTTGAATGGCGTGTTCTACAAGCATGGTGCCATCGGTGTAGGTCTTCATTTGAATATCTAGGTTTTCTGTTTTTGTAGCCGCAGCACCCGTGAGTACTTTAATGCGTGTGCCAATTGTTAGTTGGTCATTTACTTTTAGGTTGTAACCAAGGCTTGTTTCGATGTAGCTGATGGCATCTACCGAAAGTTTCTGAATATGATGGTTAATGGGGGTGTTTGTTTGAGTATCCCAGTTGCCATATTGTAAATTAAATATAGATCCAGGAATGTTGCTTTTAGATTGGATTCGAGTGTTGAGGTTGATCGTGAAGTAATGTCTGTTGTTAATTTCAAATCCGGCACCAAACAATTGTAAATTCATTGATGCATAGATCGGATTGTTTCCTTTGGCTGCTTCAGGAAGATTCTCTAAATCAAAATAGAGGATTCGGTTTTCAATGCGCATAGCCTCATTCCATGATAGCGAGCGAAATGAAATAGCAGTAGATATACTTCCTAGAGCAGGTAAAGAAATGTGCCAATTATCATCATTATGTAGTCTCCAAGAGGGATTGAGAATGGTAGATTGAGGAACTCCTTCTAGGAAAAGTATTCCATTGCTCTGAGCGTTAGTAACAGAATGAAAGCATACTGAAAGTAAGAATATGATGAGATGTTTTTTCATGTATTAAACGAAAATAGAGTATTTTGCAGTATTAGTTTCTTAAGGATTGATATCTCCGAGTAGGCTCATTGTGAAATCAATTTTGTAATCGGTAATAAGTTCAATTGCTTTCGAATTGGTGTGTAGTGATATGATTGGCTTTATGGCATAGGTGTTTTGAATAGCATCAATTTGCTCTTCGGTGAAATGAAAAGCATGCTGTTTAGTAATAGGAGAAATTGTGATTCCTGCTTCGTTAATTTCAGTAGCCTCTACTGCATTTTCAAGAACTATGGTGCTGGTTGTGTTTTGGTTTTCATCAAGAAGGTTAAGAATTACATTGGCATTAACAGGAAATTCGGAAGTGTAATTAATCATGACACCCAGTCTTGCTGCTTTGTCGATTAATTTTTTTTCGCTTTCCGATAGATTAATTTTAGCTGCATTAAGGTTTTCGTATTTTAAATCAACAATTTTCAAGTAGAATGGAATGGTAATATGATATCCCATTTCAATAAAGTTGTTTGGACTTAATGTTACGCTGGTTTGTTTGCTATCCAGTGAGAAGGAGCCGCTGATTAGAAACGATTCTGGAATAACAACACCATCAAACAAGTCAACGATGTTTGAATTTTTGTAATCTAGTGAGAGCTGCTGGTCGCAATTAGCATTAACTTCGAGAGGGTCATAGGTGCTAATCATTCTTTCGCTGTCATCGCTCATAAGTGAAGTCGATTTAATTGTTCCACTTCCTGATAGAGGCGACTGATTATTTAGTGGTATGTGTATGCTTGGTTTTAAAAAGCTAACACCCGAAACAATATTGCCTAATTCATCGAGTTTGATTGAAAATTGATTTTCAAAACTGCTCGATATATTAGAAAAAACACCCGTAACACTATTGATGACAATATTCTGATAGCTTGTTTTGATTTGAGTGTTGAAATCATCTTTTGGCAGTTCAAGCAATGTGATTTTACTTGTTATTTTCAATTGCATAATTTCAGGGTCGATGATTACATCGACTTGTGAAAATGAAAAAGTTTCAGAAACATGAGTTGTCGTGCTATTGTTAAGCTGAATTTCGGGTTCATTTGGGCTTGTAATATTTTCAAAATCAATTTCAACTTTTGCCGCATAGGGAAATCCATCCCATATAATTGAAAGTTGAAGATCGGCATTTATGGCATGCAATTCCAAATAGTCGGTAGGAGTAATATCAACATATCGTTCATCAATACTCACTAGCTTATCTTGAATATCGGCAAAATTAATTTTCGACCAAAGGGTGTTTATTTCAGTAGGGCTAAGAGCAGAAACCTCACTTGAGGAATAAGTTTCTCCTGTGATTTGATTAATTAAATCGAGATTGGAAGATATGAATTGTTTGATGTTGAAGTTGTAATCGTGATATGTGTCGATGAGGTTGTTGTTAATGTCGGTGAGAATGTTGTTGAAAACATCTTCGAATTTTATAGTGGCAAGTTGTTCTTCTTTATTCTGATATACCCACTTAGTGTAACCGTCTTCTTCATAAGATTGTACTGATTCAATTTTGTTGAGGTTAATGAAGCTTCCCAACTCAATATCATCGGCTTTAACAAGTGCAATTTGAAATCCAGGATTTATATTTAGATTATCATCGAATTTATCAAAGTCGAAATCCGAACCTATACAGCTAGAAAGGAAGTAAGTCGTCCAGATGATTAAGAAGTTATTTTGTTTATTTAACAAGCGCATTGTGAAGTGCATCGTTTAGTTTGTAATTTGCTTAATGATTTTCCCTTGACATCCCTGCGGTTGAGCTTTCCCGAGTAGGTAGAAAATGGTGGGAACCATGTCTATCGCATTTGTTTCTTCGCTGCAATTTGTTTTTTTTACTCCTTTTCCCCAAAAGAGGAGACATATGCGATTATCGGTTGTGTAAAGCTTGTTTTGAAAGCGATAGTTTGTTTGCCAATTTGGCTGAACGGAAAAGCATAAGTCGCCAGATCGTTGAAAGTTATAACTGTTAGCCATGCTTTTTAATCGACTGTTAGCAAAGTCGCCTTGCAAGAAGATACTAGTAGGAACAGCAATATCAACACCTTTAAATTGATTAACAAGTTGAGCCGATTTTTCGAGCATTTCATTAAAGTTAACACCTTTCTCTTTAATAAGTTCTTGATTAAAATAAATTTCTTGATCAATAACTTCTTGAATCCAGTTTTCTTGTTGAAATGTTGCATTTAAATAGGAGCGAAGTAAAGCAACAATATTATCGGGTTTTACATATCCATTAGGTATTTTCAACGAGTTTAAATATTCTGCCGAGTAGTTTTCAGCACTTACTGAGCTAAGTACAATAAGTATGTTTTCATCGCCGATAGCTTTTGTTATGTGAGATGTGAGTCGTGCAATATCTTGATCAAGGCGAATGTAAAAATCTTCATTTTCAATTGACTGTGGACCAAACTTCCCACCTAGTGAGCTGTAGTTTATAGAAAGTAGGTCGGTATGCTCATCGCTTCCCATGCGAGTTTTATCGAATAGTTCAATCGCAAAATCAGTGATGATGTTATTCATGAAGGGAGTGTTCTTTAAAAAGCTGTAATTGTCGGTTTTCGAGTAGATTTTTTGCATGTCATAGGGAAAAGTGTTTTTTCCTTCGAAACCAATTTCAAAGTTGCTACCATCTTCGGAAGAAGCTTTGTAATTTATGGGATTAAGATAGAGGAGTTCCCATTTTTTATCGAGAGCATGTTTTGCTTTTTTTTGATTATTAAAGCTCAGTGCCCAGAACGGAAATTCATTAATGTAATAAGATGAAGAAATCATGTTGCCAGTTGTTTTTTCCATCCAAAAGGCTCCGTCAGCAGCGTGACCAGCAGAAAAAATGGCTGTTTCGGCATTTGCCGATATTGAGTAGACTGTACTTAAACCATTAGAATTTAATTTTAATTCATCGCCAATGGTAGTACTAAGGAGATTTTCAGCACTCCGTTTTCCCTCATTGGAATCGCCTCCAACAGTTTGATAATTGGGAGTATTGGTAGCATCTACTTTCTTGTTATTTACTCGATTCAACCATTCGGAGTTAATGATTCCATGCGAGGAAGGATAGGAGCCCGTGAACAAGCTAGCCGTTGAAGTACAGATGTTTTGATCGTTTATGAACATTCTTGTGTTTGAGCAAAGCGCACCTTCTTCAACTAATCGCTTGAAGCCTCCGTTTTGAAAGTTATAGTAGTAACGTTGAATGTATTCTGGGCGCATATTCTCAATGTTTATCACAACGACAACTTTGGGAGAATTGGCATAACTTCGTGGGGTTATAGCTACGAGGAACAGGAGTATGAAAAAATAAATTGTTTTCACTTGAATTAGAATTATTATAGTTTGCAAAGTTAGTCATTTTTTTTGCTTCGATATGGTGAAGTTGCGAATTGTCGGTAAATCAACTTTTAAAATAGGGTGATTTTTTTTTTAGGGGGATTTCTAAAAATTAGCTGTTAGGTCATTATGATTTTATGAGGGTAGATTTCATCCTAATGGTAGAGTTGCATTGCAATACGTCTTTTTATGAAATTAGGACAAAAGATGCCCTCATAAAACAAAATGAACGACACGATGCATTCTGATTGCCAATCAATCATCATCAAAAGGCATGGTCAAAGGACTATAAACGTTCTCAATCATGAGCTATATAAGAATTTATTTGTCCATATTTTTTTTCATGAGGTGGATTAAGCAAGCTTATTTGTCCATATTTATTTCGATATGTTAAAATAAGCAAACTTATTGGGTGATATTTTTTTTCAAGAGATGAATTAAGCAAGCTTATTTGTCCATATTTATTTTGATATGTTAAAATAAGCAAACTTATTGGGTGGTATTTTTTTTCAAGAGATGAATTAAGCATGCTTATTTGTCCATATTTTTTTTGATATGTTAAAATAAGCAAACTTATTGGGTGATATTTTTTTTCAAGAGATGTATTAAGTAAGCTTAATGATGTAGGTTTTTTTTTATGAATAGAATTAAGCTTCAATTTATATTGTTGTTAGACGTGTTTAAGTAACGATGTTTGTTCGTTTTAAACTCAATCAATCTTTAACGGATTTAAAAATGCACTGATTTAATTCCTCAAATATTTTTTCTTGAGATGAAGTTTAGTGTGCTTAATAAGATTATGATTCAAAATTGCGACAAATAAGTTTTTGTAATTGAATTTATTACGATATTTCCGATGAGAATAACAATGAGAATAGAGTGAGGATATACCGAGCGTCTCACAGATAAGCATCTTGAGTTAGGAATATTTTTTCCATATAAAATTGTTTTGTAGGCACTAATGTTTATTTTGGAGAGTGAGTTTGATTTGTTTTTTTTTTTTCTTAATAATAGTCACATTAAGGTATGGAATTTAAGATATGTGCAATTATTAGATGAAAATAGCATAAAAACATGAAATTGTATTTCATATTTCAATCAAAGACTTATCTTTGCAAAATGCTTAGAAAAACTCATGTAATAACAATAATGGCGTTGTTGTTTTTATTAATTACAACAGGCTGTGGCGAATATCAGAAAGTCTTAAAAAGTTCTGATTTCGAATATAAATATAAAAAGGCAAAAGAATATTATGCCGAAGGAGAATATGTTCGTGCTTGTGAATTGTTTCGCGAGCTAGTAACGGTTTATCGTGGTACGAGTAAGGCAGATGAGATTTATTATAACTATGCTCAGAGTTATTATGAGTCTGGTGATTATCTTTTAGCTGGTCATTGGTATCGAACTTTGGTTACAGAGTATCCAAGAAGTAACTATCGTAAAGATGCGCAGTACATGGTTGCGAGATGTTATTACGATGAATCGCCAAGCATACGATTAGATCAGACCGTAACTAAAAAGGCGATAGATGCTTATCAGCTGTATGTAAATTTATTTCCTGCGAGTGATAAGGTATCAGAAGCTAATGAGAAAATTGACGAGTTACATGATAAGTTGGTGTATAAGTCATTTTTAACAGCTAAGTTGTATTATGATTTAGAAAACTACAAGGCTTCGACAATAGCATTGCAAAATTCACTGAAAGAATTTCCTAATAGTAGTTATCGTGAGGAGTTGAAATTTATGCTTTTGCGGTCGAAATATAATTTAGGTGTTCGAAGTGTTGAAGAATTGCAGGAAGAGCGCTTGAGTTCTGCTTTGGATGAGTATTTTACCTTTGTGGATGAGTATCCAGAAAGTAAGCATAGAAAAGCTGCCGACAAATATTATGCAGAGTTATCTACAAGATTAGATTATAACAACGAGATTTAATTATATAACCGAATGGATTTCAAGAAAGTAAAAGCAGAGGGTACTACAGTGCCAAGAAATTTAGATGATTTAGAAAGCGAAACAGGAAATATCTATGAAACAGTGATGATTCTTGCTAAACGAGCAAATCAGATTTCATCAGAAATGAAAGAGGAATTAAATCAGAAGCTTCAAGAATTTGCATCGTATAATGATAACTTAGAAGAAGTTTTTGAGAATCGTGAGCAGATTGAAATTTCAAAGTATTATGAGCGTTTGCCAAAGCCGACTTTAATTGCGTGTGAAGAACTGAAACATCATAATATTTATCACAGAAACCCAACAAAGGAATAGTATAAATTCAAATACCTTCCATGAGATTAGAGGGCAAAAATATTGTTTTAGGAATAACAGGAAGCATAGCTGCTTATAAGGCAGCTATGCTTTTGCGGTTATTAATAAAAGAAGGTGCACAAGTGCAAGTGGTGATGACTCCAGCTGCAAAGCAGTTCATTACGCCTGTTACAATGAGTGCATTGTCGGGAAGACCAGTTGCGTCGGATTTTTTTACGGCAAATGATGGTACATGGCATTCGCATGTTGACATGGGGCAATGGGCGGATTTGACTTTAATTGCTCCCGTTACAGCTGCAACAATTGGGAAAATGGCACATGGCATTGCCGATAACCTACTAGTTACAACCTATCTTTCTGCAAAAAATGATGTGATGCTTGCTCCTGCCATGGATTTAGATATGTTTCAGCATCCATCAACTAACCAAAATATGCAGTTGCTTAAATCATATGGTAATATTATTATTGAACCAGGTGATGGCGTTTTAGCTAGTGGCTTGCATGGTAAAGGGCGAATGGCAGAGCCAGAACATATTGTAGATGCTGTTGTGGAGCATTTTAATTCAAAAAAAAAACTTCTAAATAAGCATATTCTAGTTACTGCTGGTCCAACTTACGAGCGAATTGATCCTGTTCGATTTATTGGGAACTATTCATCGGGGAAAATGGGCTATGCATTGGCAGAAGCATTGGCAGAACAAGGGGCACGTGTTACCTTGCTTAGTGGTCCGGTGAGTGTTAAGTTAAAATCGGCACATTCGATTGAATTGATTTTAGTGGAATCTGCTGAGGAAATGAAGATGGAGGCGGAACGGATTTTCCCCTTGTGCGATGCCGCTATTATGAGTGCTGCTGTTGCTGATTATCGTCCTAAAACAAGAGCAGAGCAAAAAATTAAGCGTGAGAATCAGCATGATTTTTCGATAGAATTAGTGGCAAATGATGACATTGCGGCTTCTCTTGGGAAACAGAAACGTGAAAACCAGTTGCTAATAGGTTTTGCCCTTGAAACTCAAGATGAATTTAAGAATGCGGAAGTAAAGTTGCGACGTAAAAACTTAGATTTAATTGTTTTAAATTCGCTTAATGATTTCGGTGCTGGATTTGGGGTAGATACTAATAAGATATCTATTATTGATGCCGTCGGAGAAATTAAAAGTTTTCCATTGAAGACGAAAGCGGAAGTTGCGAAAGATATTATTCAAGAGATATCAATTCGCATGTTTCATCATTCATAAAAACAAAGTATATTTTCAATGAATAGAATTGTATTTATAATAGCATTGATTTTAGGTGCAAGTAGTTTGAATGCTCAAGAACTTCGCTGTAATGTTACAGTGAATTATAATAAGATTAGAGAAGCAAATCAGAATACCTTTAAGGCCATGCAGACAGCTTTAACGCAGTTCATGAATGAAAGGAAATGGACGGAAGATCGTTATGAAAAAACGGAATTAATCGAGTGTAATATGGTCATTCAGTTGGAAGAGCAAGTTTCAACTAATGAATTTAAAGGCTCGGTTAATGTGCAACTTCGTCGCCCGATTTATAATGCGAGTTATGAAAGTCCATTGTTGAATATTAAGGATAAAGATTTTCATGTGGTGTATTCAGAATTTGAACCGTTAGTTTATAATGAATCATCAAATGTGGATAATCTCACGAGCATTATGGCTTTTTATGCCTATGTTATTTTAGGTATGGATGCTGATTCATTTTCACCTAATGCTGGTTCGATTTATTTTCAGAAAGCTATGCAGATTGTAAATAATGCCCAAGGTTCATCTTATGGAGGATGGAAGTCGTATGAAAATGAAACGAATAGATATTGGCTTGCTGAAAATTTGAATAATAGATCGTATTCAGCATTTCGTCAGTTGTTATATGATTATCATCGCAAAGGACTAGATGAGATGGAGAAATCTTTTGCAAATGGTCGTTCAGTAGTTGCCAATTCAGTTGTGAGTTTGGTGAAATTATATCGCACACGACCAAGTTTATATTTGTTTACTGTTTTTTTTGATGCTAAAACGAGCGAGCTGCTTAATATTTTCTCGGCTGCACCAATCGAAGAGTTGAATCGAGTTGTTGCAGCATTGGTTGAGATGGACCCTGCAAATAGTGCAAATTATCAGGCACTGAAGGAACATAATGCATTTTAAAAATTAAATTAATAGTTGTGCTTCTAGAATTACATATATCAAACTATGCACTCATTGATAAGTTGCATATAAAATATTTTCAGGGATTTAACATCATCACTGGAGAGACAGGGGCTGGGAAATCGATAATACTTGGTGCTTTGGGGCTAATTATGGGTCAGCGTGCTGATTTGTCGGTTTTGCGAAATGAGGAGCAGAAATGCACAGTTGAAGCTATCTTCAAAATTAGCAATCTTAATTTGATGTCGCTTTTCCAGCAAAATGATATTGATTATGAAGAACAAACCATCTTGAGGCGAGAGATTAGTGCAAGTGGAAAATCAAGGGCTTTTATTAATGATACACCAGTTACATTAAAAGTGCTGCAAGAAATTTCTTCACAGCTGATTGATATTCACTCGCAGCATCAGAATTTATCATTGGGCGATAATTCTTTTCAATTAAATTTGGTTGATCTTGTTGCAGGAAATGCAAAATGTTTAGAGAAATATTCTGATTGTTATCGGAATTATCAAAAGCAAAATAAAATATTGCTTGAGCTTATTTATCAAGCAGAACAGTCAAAAAGCGATTTTGATTATCTACAGTTTCAATATGCTCAATTAGAAAGTGCAAAATTGAAAGAAGGTGAGCAAGAGGTATTGGAACAGGAGCAATCGACTTTAGAGCATGCAGAAGATATTAAGTCAATATTTGGCGGATTTTCTTCAGAAATGCAACAAGATGATTTAGGCGTGTTGGCAAGACTAAAGGAGCATTTGTCTCGATTCAAAAAGATGAGTAGCGTGGTTGGTAGAGCTGATGAATTAGCTTCTAGATTGGAGTCGGTTTATTTGGAGATGAAAGATATAAATGATGAATGTGATGTCTTAGCAGATGGTGTAGAATATAATTCAACTCGAGTGAATGAGATTGCAGAACGCCTTGATTTGTTTTATTCTTTGCAGCAAAAGTTTAAAGTTGATTCTGTTTCTGAGTTACTTATCTTACAGCATGATTTTGAGAAGAAGATCGCACAGATAGGAACATTTGATGAAGATATCGAACAACACCGTTTGCTGGTAGATGGTTTGTTGGCAGAATTGCATCTTTGTGCCGGAGAATTGAGTGAAAGGAGAATTACAGCTGCACCTATTATAGAACAATCAATAGAAGAAGTGTTATATCGTTTGGGAATGCCAAATGCGGTATTTAAACTTCAGTTTAAGAAATTAGATTCTATTTCTAATACTGGGATTGATGATTTACTTTTTACTTTTGCTGGCAATAAGAATGGAACGTTGCAAGATGTTTCAAAAGTTGCCTCAGGAGGTGAAATTTCACGTGTAATGTTGGCTATTAAGTCGCTTATAGCTAGTAATAAGTCATTACCAACAATTGTTTTTGATGAAATAGATACAGGAATATCAGGTGAAGTTGCTGTTAAAATGGGAGATGTTTTAAAAGAATTATCTGCCCATGTGCAAATTCTTAATATTACTCATCTTCCGCAGATTGCAGGAAAGGGAGAGTATCATTTTAAAGTATATAAATATGATGATAATGAGCAGACATTTACGTCAATTCGTCAGTTGAGTGAAAATGAACGAATAGATGAATTGGCATTGATGTTGGCAGGAGAGAGTGCTTCGGAAACGGCTCGAAAGGCAGCGCAGGAGTTGTTATCCTAAATTGAAGAGGGTAATGAAATTTTTAAAACAAACAGCAATAATCTTCTTTGAAGATTATTGCTGTTTGTTTTATTAGAGTCTTGAGCGTAGAATAGTTCCAGTGGCTTGCCAGTCAATGTCGCGATGCTCGCCATCTGATTTCTTTCTGTCTTTAAAACGATTCTCAATGGTGAGAATGCTTTCTTCGGTGACATTATAATCGGACAAACGACAAGAAACTCCTAGTTTGTTGAAAAAAGATTCTGTGGCATGAATAGTTGCATCAATCCGTTCTTCGTCAGATCCAGAAGAGATTCCAAATATGCGACTACCGTATTGTAGGATTTTTTTAGCTTTATCTTTTCTTTTAAAATTCATGACTCCAGGAAGAACAATTGCCAGCGTTTTTGCATGGTCGATTCCATGAAGAGCCGTTAGTTCATGTCCAATTTGGTGAGTGCTCCAATCTTGTACAACGCCAACAGCTATCCAATGATTAAGTGCATTAGTTGCACACCACATGTAGTTTGCAGCCGCATTATAGTCTTTGTTATTTGCAATAACTTTAGGACCTTCCTCGATGAGTGTATTTAGAATGCTTTCTGCATATCGGTCTTGTAGAGGAGAATCAACATCGTAGGTTAAGTATTGCTCAATGGTGTGGACATATGAATCAATTATTCCATTGGCAATTTGATTTTCGGGAAGAGACGAAATAAAATCAGGGTCAAGCACTGAAAATTGGGGATATACTAATGGGCTTAGCATTCCAAGCTTTTCTTTGGTAGTAAGTTTCGAAATAACAGCATTCCCATTCATTTCCGACCCAGTAGCGGGTAGTGTCATTACACATCCGATGGGAAGAGCTTGCTTAATTATTTTTCCTCCTGTTTTAAGAATATCCCAAGTGTCGTCTTCTTTCACAAAGTGAGCAGCAGCAATAAATTTGGTTCCGTCGAGTACAGATCCACCACCAACAGCAAGGAGAAAAGTTATTTTTTCTTGTCGGCATATTTCGACAGCTTGCATGAGCGTTTCATATTTGGGGTTGGGCTCAATGCCTCCGAATTCAATGATGTTTAATCCTTCAGTAGCAGCTCGAACTTGGTCATAGACACCATTTTTGAAAATACTACCGCCTCCATATGTTAGTAAGATTTTAGCATCTTGAGGAATTTCTTTGGTTATGTTTGCAATTTGACCTTTGCCAAACAAAATTTTAGTTGGGTTTTTATACGTGAAATTTAGCATATTGAATACTTAAATATTTGATTAAACAAAGTTAGATAATATTGATTTGACTATGTTGACACTTCTTGTAAAAAAAATATAAATTATGCACCATGAGTGAAGAACTCTTGCTCGCTTGCCTAATTTTAATGTAGAAATATATCTAATAATTAATTAAAGACTTCTTGCTTAGAGTATTTATGTATGAAATCATTTGTTTTTTCGTTAATGATTTTAAAAAAGGCAGAATGTAGAAGAGAAGTATTTAAAAATAGATATATATTTACAAGCATTATGGATGAAAAAACAAAATTTCTGTTGCAGAATTTAGCTAAAGGTGGGCTTTACTTTTTAGCCTTGGCAATTTTGTATCTGTTAGCTGATAAATACATCATTACTCCGAATAAAGGAGTATTGACTGCCTATGTGTATGAGCGAACCCCATTGGTTTATTTGAGTTATGTGTGCTCTGAAGTTTTTTTCGGATTATTTCCTCCCGAACTCTACATGAAGTGGTCGTTGCATCGACAATCGGGGCTCTCTTATTGGCAAGATGTAGCTTTATTTGCAATCATTTCGTATGGAGCAGGTGTGCTTTCTTTTTACTTGGGACGCACATTTAGAAATATGCGCTTATTTCGTTTTTTCAGCCGAAAGCTGTTTAAAGATTTGTGGCCTATGTTCCGAAAGTATGGATCTTTTTTGATTATTACAGCGGCATTGACACCATTGCCATGGGGATTAGTGAGCATGCTAGTTGGCACAACAGAATACAAGTCCAATCATTATTTGTTGTTTGCCTTGTTTCGATTACTTAGATTTTTCTCTTTTGCTTATTTGGTTGAGCACTCAATAGATTTTTCTCTTAATACGTGGATTAAATAACTGAGGTAATGAATAATGATTTGAAATATGTTACACTTGGAGGTGGATGCTTTTGGTGTACGGAAGCTGTTTTTAGCGAATTGAAAGGAGTTTGCTCTGTGAAGAGTGGCTATTCGGGAGGGGTAGTTGTTAATCCTACATATGAACAAGTGTGTACGGGTAACACAAATCATGCTGAGGTCGTTCAGATATCTTACGATGCAGCGCAAATAAGTTGTCTGGATATATTGCGTGTTTTTTTTGCAACTCATGACCCAACAACATTAAATCGACAAGGTGAAGATATAGGAACGCAATATCGCTCTGTGATTTATTATCATGATCAAGAGCAGCGAGAGTTGGCTGAAAATCTGATTAAAAGATTAAACGAGGAAGATGTTTATGAAGCAGAAATTGTGACTAGTGTTGAGCCAATAGGTGATTTCTTTCAAGCCGAAGATTATCATCAGAACTATTTGTTGAATAATCCAAGTAATCCTTTTTGTCAAGCTGTGGTTATTCTTAAACGTGATAAGTTTAGAAAGTTATTTTCAGATTTACGGAAGTAATTTTATTGCGATAATAGTTAATTTCCTTTAATATTATAGTTATAGTTAAACTTCAAAGAAAAATAGATGTCTGTAAGTGAGAAATAAATCTTGTTTTATGCATATTTTTAAAGAGAATATTTAAGAGAAATATTTAACGAGATTATAATGAAATAAATTTAATATATGAAGAAAGTAATTTTAGTATTTGCTATTGTAGCTGGATTTAGTACAATTTCAATGGCACAAAGAGGAAGTGGTACACGACCTTCTCAATCATCAGAGTATCAACAGCGAGGTCCAAGAATGTCTTCTGAGGAAAGAACAGCTAAACAAGTGGAGCGCATGACAACGGAATTGGAATTAACAGCCGATCAGCAAACAAAGGTTAAAGAGATTTTGAATGCTCAGTCAGTTGAGATGCAAAATCAAATGAAAGCTATGCGCGAAAAGTTTGGTGATGACCCTGAGGCAATGCGTGAGCAGATGGAGGCTAATAGAGAAACTATGCATGCTCAGATGGACGAGCAAAGAAAAAAGAATGATGCAAAGATAAAAGCTGTTTTAACTGATGCTCAAAAAGTGAAATATGATGAAATGCAGAAGGAAATGAAGTCGAGAATGCCAGGAGGAGAGAGACCTGAAATTAATCATCCTGATGAATAGAGCAGATTAATAATCATATAAAAAAGACCATTGAACATTAAATTCAGTGGTCTTTTTTTGTGTATGTAGCACCCTTTTTTATCGAAGTTTTGCTTGAAGTTCTTTTTCAAATGAATCGATCAACTTGTGCATTATTTTTTCAATTTGCTGTTCGTTGAGTGTTTTTTCATCATCGCGCAAGATGAAGCTCACAGCATATGACTTTTTATCCTCGGGGATTCCTTTGCCTTCATATACATCGAACAAATCAATGCGACGGAGCAATCTTTTTTCTGATTTATTAGCAAGATTTACAATGTCATTGAAAGAAACATTTTTATCAATTAAAAGAGCTAAATCTCGACGAACTTCAGGATATTTTGGTAGCTCAGAGAATAATGTTTTGCTATTTTTTAGTAATGTATAAAGATTATTCATGTTGATATCGGCAAAAAAGACAGGTTTGTCAATGCCGAATTCTTTAAGTGTTCTTTTGCTTACAATTCCAATTTTGACAAGCTCTTTTTGAGTATAAGCAGTGTAGATTAGTCCATCAGAAACGATATCATCATTGAATCCATTGTGTCGAAGTTGGTCAATGTTTATGCCTAATCTTGACAATAAATTTTCCACGTATGATTTTAATTGAAAGAATGAGCTTTCATTTTGAGGAATGGCCCAACTTTCGCGTTCTTTCTTACCAGAAATGAAGATGCCTAGATGTTCTTCTTCATTATATTTTTTTAAAGGTGAATTAGGCGAGTCAACATCATTTTTGCTATAACAATTTCCAAGCTCATAAATTTTTAAGTCCCCATTTTTTCGATTAGCATTGTAGGCAATTGTCTCCAATCCATTAAATAAAAGACTTTGGCGCAAAGCTCCTAGATCTGCACTGAGTGGATTAAATAAATTGACGGTATTTTTAGTTGAAAAAGCTTCACGATTTTCATAATAGCTAGATTTAGTTAGAGAATTTGACCAAATTTCGCGGAATCCTTGAGCAGATAGAATATCGGCAGCTTTATTGCGAATCTTCATTGGAGTTACTTTCTCCGTGTATTGTAGTGTGGCATTGACTTTAGTTGGTATTTCCACATTGTTGTAGCCATATATGCGTAGAATTTCTTCTACAATGTCAGCTTCACGTTTCACATCAACACGATATGGAGGAACAGCTAGCGATAGAAGATCGTCGCATTCGTTTTCGATTTTGATTTCTAAAGCACAAAGTATTCTTTTAATAAGGTCTTTTCCTAAGTCTTTCCCAATTAAACGTGCAATGTTTGAATAGCTAACATCTACTTTAAAATCAGCAATAGGAGTAGGGTAGATGTCGGTGATGTTACTGGAAATTTTTCCGCCAGCAACTTGTTGAATGAGTAAAGCAGCACGTTTTAATGCATAAATTACACCATTAGGATCAGTTCCTCTTTCAAATCGAAAAGAAGCATCGGTATTTAATCCATGAAATCGTGCTGTTTTTCTAACAAAGATAGGATCGAAACAAGCAGATTCTAAGAAAATAGCTTGAGTTGAATTCTTAACTCCTGATTCGATTCCACCGAAAACTCCGGCAATGCACAATGGTTCGCTTTCGCTGCAAATCATTAAATCATTTTCATTAAGTTTTCGTTCGACGCCATCGAGTGTAGTGAATTTCGATTGATTAGCAAGTGTTTTTATGATAATTTTATTGCCTTTTATTTCTGCCATGTCGAAGGCATGCAGCGGTTGAGCTGTTTCAAACATGACATAGTTTGTTACATCGACAATATTATTAACTGGATTTAAACCGATTGTTTTTAATCGGTTTTTTAACCAATCAGGTGATTCTTTTACTTCCACTCCGCTGATTGTTAGCCCAGCATAACGATGACAAGCATCATTTTTTTCAAGCTCAATAGCTATTGGGTGAGAATTGTTATCAACTTGGAAAGCTTCTACACTTGGTTTGGTGTAGCCGATATTTTCATTTTTTGCTAAATAGGCTGCTAAGTCTCGAGCTACTCCGATATGTGATGCAGCATCAATGCGATTAGGAGTTAAATCGACCTCAATGCAATAATCCGATTCAATGTTGAAGTATTCGCTTGCTGGAGTTCCTGGAATGGCATTGCTAGGTAGGACCATAATTCCTTCATGGCTATTTCCGAGTCCGATTTCATCTTCGGCACAAATCATTCCTTCCGATACTTCGCCACGAATTTTTGATTTTTTGATAGTAAATTCCTTATCTCCATCATATAAGGTTGTGCCGACTGTGGCAACAACCACTTTCTGTCCCTTTGCAACATTAGAAGCTCCACAAACGATAGGGGTGGCAATACCATCGCCTAAATTTACTGTTGTTTTGCTTAAATGGTCAGAATCAGGATGAGCTTCGCAACTCAAAACTTCGCCAATTACAAGTCCCCTGAGTCCTCCTTTAATGCTCTCAACTTCTTCTATTCCACCAACCTCTAATCCAACTTGTGTTAATATGCTTTCCAACTCATTAGGAGTTAGACTTGTGTCGATGTAGTCTTTCAACCATTTGTATGAAATATTCATAATTTATTTTATTCTTTATTGATCCTATAAAAGTGGATGTTTCGTATTAATTGATTCTGGCAAAATTAATAAAATATATTTATAACATGTGCCTATTTCTTTTGAAGTCCGTTAAGAGGAGGCTAAAAATAGAGATGTTCAAAATATACTTGCAAAATGAGTTGAAATATATCTCAATTCTTATTATCCAATGCAAATTAAAATTACACAGTGATTCATGGTTTAGCAGTTGACCTGAGTTTTAGATCGGATTTTGTTTTAGCTACTTTCTTGATATCTTGCGAGTATTACAAGAGTATTTTCTTTAGCTGAAAGGTTATCTAAAACTCAGGTTTTTAATCATTACATCTTCTCAAAAATCCACTCACGAGCATTTGCAAATGCTTCCATCCAAGGTGTTACTTCATCGAGCTTTCTATCTGCAGGATAGTGAGCACATAACCATGGGCGGAATGCACGCTCTAAGTGAGGCATCATGGCTAAATGGCGACCATCTTTTGAGCAGATAGCTGCGGCATTGTAGTCGGAACCATTCGGATTACCTGGATATCCAGTGTTGGCATATTTGAATGGAATGTCGTATTCGCTTTCTGCATAGGGCAAGGAGAATTTACCTTCGCCATGAGCAATCCATACACCTAATTTCATGCCTGCCATGCTTTTCAACATCACCGAATTGTTTGGTGCAATTTCTACGCCGATGAAGTTCGATTCAAATTTGTGCGACTCATTGTGCAGCATGCGTGGTTTTTCGGCGTGTTCAGGATAAATCAAATCAAGTTCAACAGCTAATTGACAACCGTTGCACACGCCCAAGCTCAATGTATCTTCGCGGCGATAGAAGTTTTCAAGTGCCGTGCGTGCTTTGTCATTGTATTTGAATGCTCCAGCCCAACCCTTGGCAGAACCAAGCACATCGGAATTTGAGAAGCCACCGCAATATACAATCAAATTCACATCTTCCAAAGTTTCGCGACCTTCAATGAGGTCTGTCATGTGCACATCTTTCACATCGAAGCCTGCCAAATAGAGCATATAAGCCATTTCACGCTCGCCATTCACACCTTTTTCACGAATGATTGCAGCTTTAATGCCACTAGGTGTACGACGTTTTAAATCGATACCATAATCGGAAGCCTTTCCTGTAAATCCTTTGAAATCGAACTCAATTGCATTTTTCTTATAGTTTTCAAAGCGAACTTTTGCATGTTTTTCGCCACTTTGTTTTCTATCCATGAGGTAAGAAGTCTTAAACCAAAGATCGCGAAGTGCATTAATATCTAGCGATAAATTTTCACCGTGGTTCAACACTGTAAACTCACGTTTTTCCGATGGAGTTCCGATCTTAACAAAGCGTATTCCTGCAGCGTTTAATTTGCTTTCGAAAGAATTGGCGTTATTGGCTTGAAGAACTAATGAAGGGTTTTCATTGAAGAACACTTTTGTTGTGTCAGCTTCGCCAATTCCTGATAAATCGAGATTTAATCCCACCCGATTATTCGAGAAACACATTTCAAGAAGTGAGGTGATTAAACCACCCGATGCTACATCATGTCCTGCAGCAATTTCGCCATCTTCAATGAGTGCTTGCACAGTGTTGAATGCCTTCATGAAGTAAGGCGTGTTGGCAACAGTAGGAGCTTCTTGCCCGATGCGATTTATAATTTGCCCGAATGCTGAACCGCCAAGCACAAGATGCATTGATGAAAGGTCGATGTAATAAACGGGTTTCGATGCGTCGTTCACCAACACTGGTTCTACCACTTTCTTCACGTCGGTCACTTCACCCGATGCCGTTATAATCACACATCCAGGCGAATAAACCACATCGTTTTTATATTTTTGAGTCATCGACATCGAGTCTTTTCCCGTTGGAATGTTAATGCCTAATTCACAAGCAAAGTCAGAAGCTGCTTTCACGGCTTTATAAATGCGAGCATTTTCGCCCTCATTTTTAGCTGGCCACATCCAGTTAGCAGAAAGCGAAACAGATTTCAATTTTTCAGGCATCGGAGCCCAAATAATATTAGTGAGCGATTCGGCAATGGAAAGCACAGAGCCACGAGCTGGGTCAATCATTGCCGCTACTGGTGCATGACCAATTGAGGTTGCAAATCCCGCTTTCCCTTGATAGTCGAGAGTGATAACACCGCAGTTGTTCAATGGTAATTGCAATTCACCAGCGCACTGTTGTTTCGCAATTCTTCCAGTAACTGAGCGGTCAACTTTGTTAGTTAACCAGTCTTTACAAGCCACCGACTCCAACTGCAACACTTGTTCTAAGTTTTTTTGCAGTTCTTCTGTTTTATATCCTAATTCAGCAAATTTTTCTTCTTTTGTTGTATCGGTTAAGATTGTTTTTGGTGGATTGCCAAACATGTATTTCAATTGCCAGTCGATTGGTTTTTCGCCTGTTTTCGAGTTTTCGAAAGTAAATTGCATGTCGCCAGTAGCTTCACCAATGACATACATGGGCGAGCGTTCTCTATCTGCCACACGTTGCAACCAAGCCACATCTTTGCCATTCATTACAAGCCCCATGCGCTCTTGACTTTCATTACCAACCACTTCTTTTTGCGAGAGAGTAGGGTCGCCCACAGGCAATTTAGCTGTGTCAATGTGTCCGCCAGTTTCTTCCACTAATTCCGAGAGGCAATTTAAGTGTCCGCCTGCACCGTGGTCGTGAATAGAAACAATTGGGTTGTTTTCCGATTCACTCAGCGCACGAATGGCATTGTAGGCACGTTTTTGCATTTCAGGATTGGCACGCTGCACTGCATTTAGCTCAATAGCGTTTTCAAATTCGCCTGTTGCTACCGATGAAACGGCGCCACCGCCCATGCCAATGCGGTAATTGTCGCCACCTAAAAGCACTACTTTATCGCCAGCAGTTGGTTTGTCTTTCAAGCTATCTACCTTTTTTCCAAAGCCGATGCCACCAGCCATCATAATTACTTTATCGTAGCCGTATTTTTTATTGTTTTCAAAGTGTTCGAAAGTGAGCACCGAACCTGTAATAAGAGGCTGCCCAAATTTGTTTCCAAAATCTGAAGCCCCATTCGATGCTTTAATCAATATTTCTTCGGGAGTTTGGTATAACCAATCTCTTTCTTCTGTGGCTTGCTCCCACGATCGACCTGCCTCACTGCGAGGATAGGAAGTCATGTAAACGGCTGTTCCTGCAATCGGCAATGCGCCTTTTCCTCCTGCAATACGGTCGCGAATTTCGCCTCCCGTTCCTGTTGCTGCACCATTGAAAGGTTCTACTGTAGTGGGGAAGTTGTGCGTTTCGGCTTTTAGCGAAAGAACAGTCTCTATATCTTTAATTTCAAAGAAATCGGGTTTGTCATGACTTGCTGGAGCGAATTGTTCCACCACCGGACCTTGCACAAATGAGCAGTTGTCTTTATAGGCAGAAACAATTTGGTTCGGGTTCATTTCAGAAGTCTTGCGAATCATTTTGAACAGCGACATTTCTTGCTCCACACCATCAATGATGAATGTGCCGTTGAATATTTTGTGGCGGCAGTGTTCCGAGTTCACTTGCGAGAAACCAAACACCTCACTATCGGTTAATTTCCGTCCTAAAGTTTTAGCCACCGATTCTAAATAAGTAATTTCATCAGAGCTCAATGCCAAGCCTTCTTTTTCGTTGTAGGCAGCCATGTCGCTAACTTCAACAATAGCATCAGGTTGTTTGTTAATGCTGAATATATCTTGGTTGAGCCCTTCATACATGCGTTGAAGCATGGGGTCGAAACCTGCATTTTTGTTAGGCACTTCCACAAACTCCTCTATACGAATAATGCCGCTGATACTCATGTTTTGAGTGATTTCAACGGCATTTGTGCTCCAAGGGGTAATCATTTCTTTGCGTGGTCCCACGAAAGTTCCTGCAATTTGCGTTGCCGAAAGATACTCGGCATGACCAAAAAGCCAGATAAGCTTGCTGGTGCTTGAATTGTCAATTTTTTCAGAAGAATGAACGGCTATCACGCTGTTCGAAGGTGTCTTGAAAAAAGAAATCATTATGATGTTATTTTGATATTTTTTGTACTAAGCTTAATGAAAGATGCAAAGATAGTTTTTTCAACTTGATTACGGGTTTTATTTTTGAGAAAAAAAAGGTGGAATTTTAAATTAAAAATTGATGCTTGCTAATCGATATGTTTTCTTCTGAATTTATATGAGTATTAGTGCTTTATTTTTCTTTACCCATGTGTCTGTGATTGTTATGCTGTGCTTGTGGCTTTTGGGGGTGCCGGCATTCCTCCCCGCCACAATGCCCAGCCCTGCCGTCGGGCTTTCCGTTCCAATCTTTTAAGTGGGCAAAAGGCAAAGCCCACTTAAAAGGATTTCCACGCCAATACCTCACCCGGCTGTGCAAAACTACCGAAGCTAAATGCTCAAAAAAGAAATGTTAAAATCATCTGCTTTGAGTTTTCTTGATAACTTAAAAATGTTAAAATCTCGTCTATTTTTACTCCGATATAGCTTGAAAGTGTTAAAATGTAGTCTGTAATTTTCTATTTATTGACCAATATTGCACTTTTTGACACAATACGCAATTGATTATTCGTCTGCTTATAACTTTTATTAACAATCTGAATTTAATTACGAGGTTACTTTTAACTCGGGTTAACTATTCGATCTGTCATATTGCTTTGCTTTTAACACGAATTCACAATCTAACAAAAATTATTCGCACAAAAAGTACAAAGCGTGTCCGTCTGTTGCGACGGATGCATCATAAAAGTTCAAAATGCATTCGTCATTCATTCTTCATGAACCTCGATTGTTAAAGGGGTTGCCATGTGTTTGCGCCTATTTATTACTTCAAGTTAGCTTTCCTCAATGCATGCGACCTTGCATAAAATGACACTAAATAAATACTTTTTAACAATTCATCTGATCATTTGTTTTTTTTTTTAGAGGCTAATTTCATTTTACATTGCAATTTCTGATGAGTGGCGAAGCTGGGTGAGCGATTGCAGCGAAAATCCTTTTCCCGACCTAAGGCGGGAAAAGATTGTAGCGGAAAGCGCGACGGCAGGGCGTGGGCAAGTGGCGAGGAGAGATGCCGGCACCCCCAAAGAATAGTTTTTTTATGGAAATGTATAAAGATGCTTGAAATTGGCTATTTGAGAGCTGTGTTTGGTTGAGGTTATATGTGAAATAAGAGTAAAAGTGATATTATGATGGTTTAATTAGATAATTATATGAATGTTTTTTTTACTTTTGTGCGATTGGCTCCATAGTTCAATGGATAGAATATCAGATTCCGGTTCTGACGATATGAGTTCGAGTCTCATTGGGGTCACTTTTGATGAATAATATTGCATTGTGAAACAATAAATTACGAAAAATGGCAAAGGTAAATACCGAGGTGCAACAAGTTTTCACCTTTATCGGACAAGGAACAAAGTTTGTTGGTGATATGAGTGTGGAAGGTGATATTCGTATTGATGGTGAATTGGAAGGTACAATTAATTGTACCGGTCGTCTGGTAATTGGTCTGACAGGAAAGGTTTTTGGCGATATAGTTTGTGCTAATTTCGAGGTTTTAGGAGAAGTTTTGGGTGCATTTAAGGTTAAAGAGCGAACAACTCTTCGAGAAAAAGCACGATTGAGAGGGGAGCTTTATACATCGGTTTTGAGCATTGAGGCGGAGGCTATTTTCGATGGTACTTGCGATATGTCTGGTAGTCACCTCAAGGAAGCAAAAGAAGTGGCAAAAGAAGAAGTTGTTCAAAAATAGCAGGAAGTGAGGCTTGCTGTGGTTTTTGGCTTGTTTTCAATTGGATAAAGAGATGATTTAATGAATAAAAAAATAAAGCGGACGAATTTCAAATTCGTCCGCTTTATTTTTAGGAATACTTACGTAATTTAGATTCCAAGTTTTTGGCGTATTTCGCTAGGAATGGCGTTTTTATTTACCATGATGCTCATTGTTTTGTATTGCACAAAAGGAATTGAGGCATAGAAATAGCCTTTGTATTTATTGTATTCGCCCCAAGAGTTTTTTACAATGTAATAGGGGGTTCCATTTTGATCTTTGGCTGTGCCTATAATTTCCATGCCGTGATCATCGGTTGTTTCATAGTTGTCGTAGGCTTGTTGGCGCATTTCTTGTGTGATGGTTTTTTCTTTTCCTGGTTTATCGAGTTTGTAAAGTTCGGCATCTTTTTCGTTTGTCGACATGTTTTCCCATTTTGCAATTTCGGCATTGCTCATTTCTTGTGTGTTTACTTCAGGCACAACAGCTACACCTTGATTTTTGGTAACAAATCCTTTTTCACTTACATCAGCCCCCCAAGCAATAGTGTAGTCATTGGCAATGGCATTGTCGATTATTGCAATCATTTCATTCATTGGCACATTGTAGCTTTCGCCCCATAGCCAATTGTCGGGAATGGCTAAGGCGAATGATTTGTAGAATGGTTGGTGTGTGAATGATGTAATTTCAATATAGTCGTTCATGTTGAGCCCAACGAAATCGGAAGCAAACGATTGAGGGCTATATTTTTTTCCATGATATTCGAATTCTTCGGGAAGCTCGCCTAAGTATGCATCAAGAGTTCCATCGATGGCGGTAGTCCAAGCTGGTGAAAGTTTTCGATTTTTGTTTTTAATCACAGCACCCACTTGGGCAAGTAGCATTTCATCCATTTCGCCGTGCACGTGTTTGTCTTCTCCATATGATAGTCCGCCATAAACTCCTTCGGGAACAATGCCATATTTTTCGATGATATATGGCACGTCGCGTGAGCCAGCACCTGCGCTATAGTTTAGATTGCCATGTAGGCGTACATATTTTTCTGATTTGTCTTTATAAACGTGTCGCACGACAAACATTTCAGAAAGATCGGTTTCCGGTTTTCCTGCTCGTAGCATTTCCGATTCAATGAAGCTGAGTGTTGAGAATGACCAGCAAGTGCCCGATCGGTTTTGATCTTTTACCGATGTGTGGGGTATTTCCTTTGTAGTTGAGAAGATGTATCCACCTTCATTTTGTTTCTTGTTGTCATTTTTAGCCCAAGAAGATGTAGCAAAAAGACAAGTGCAAAGAGTGAGTGCAGTAAGTTTATTATTCATGATTATCGATTATGATTATTTATTGGCTCCTAAGATAATGATTTATTGAATATGATGAAGTAAAAAGAGAATTAAAATGATTTGTTCGCCTGATTTATGTGGAAAATGAGCTGTTTTTTTGAGTTTTTGAATAGCAGTAGTGATTTTGAATGTGTTTTTTCTTTGTGGAAAGTTGATTTGTGTTTGGTTTTTAAAGGTAGCGAACCCAACTTTCACTCCTTAAAATATTTTCAACAAAAACGACTGTTTTTCAATGTCAGCTCAACTATAACACAATGAAAATAAGCGACAGCTTTTAGAATTAGTTCTCAAAAATCAAAATCTAGGACACTTTTGCTAATTCTTCTTGTTATATTTTTGTGGCATGCACGTGAATGTGCAACGTCGTTTCAACAAGCTATGCCATTTTAGAAAATAAAAATCTGTAGGTCACAGCTGCAACCCAAATAATCGCTAAGCCCAACACAAACTGGAAAGCGAAGTTGAGAGTGTGAGAGTTGGGCTAGGTTTATGAAATGTTGTTTGGCGAGAATTTAAAATTAGAGTCTTTTTTGCACAGGCTATAATTAAAGTCTATTTTTGTGCTGCAATATTTGCATTGTGAATTTACCAAGATCCAACGATTATGTTTTTAATATTTGACACTGAAACAACAGGCTTGCCCAAGAATTGGAAAGCTTCGATAGATGATACGGATAACTGGCCTCGCATGGTTCAGTTGGCATGGCAGATGCATGATGAGGTGGGTAATTTTATAGCGGCAAAAAATCATGTTATTTATCCTGAAGGTTATATTATTCCCGATGAGGTGGTTAAGGTGCATGGCATTACAACACAAAAGGCTATTGAGATAGGTATTCCTTTGAAGGAGGCATTGGCTGATTTTATGGGCGATGTGAGGCAGAGTCGATTTATTGTTGGTCATAATGTGACTTTTGATGTGAATGTGGTGGGCTGTGAATTGGTGAGGATGGGAATGTCGGAAGATTTATCGAAACATCCGTTTATTGACAGCATGGATGGGAGTAAGATTTATTGTGATTTAAAGAAGAATGGTCAGTTAAAAAATCCATCGCTCACGGAGTTGCACATACGATTGTTTGGGGTTCGATTTGAGGAGGCGCATAATGCTGCGGCCGATGTTGAGGCAACTTCACGCTGTTTCTTAGAGCTTATTAGGGTTGGTGGCTTGAATCATTTAGCCGCTGATGCACAAGAATCTGATGTGAAATCAACACTCAAAGTGCTAGATTTTTCTCCTGCAGAATATGAGCGTTTTTTGAAAAATAATCCGAAAACCATTCAGCCCGTTGGAATTAAATACGAATCATTTAAAGTTGATGTTTTTGAAGAATTTTCATTAGAAGATTTTGAAAAGAAAATATTTCGTGCGGCAGCTGCTAGTCAAGAGGTTTTCCCTTTTGTTCATCTTCATGTGCATTCTCAATATTCTATTCTCGATGGATTAAATAAAACGATATCAATTGCAGAAAAGGCATTTGAGGATGGTCAGCCGGCTGTTGCACTCACCGATCATGGTAATATGTTTGGCGCAAAGGAGTTTCACAATGCTTGTAAGAATGCTCCCGACAATGTGTTGAAGCGTCGTTTGGCAAAAGCAAAAGGTGATCGGAAGCTTTCGGAGGAAGAAGAAAAACAATTACGAGATGAAATAAAAGCAACGCTTCCAAGTACGTTTAAACCAATAATCGGGATTGAGGCCTATTGTGCGCAGCGGGGTCATTTAAGGAAGGATGATAAAACGGATTCGTCGGGTTATCATTTAATTCTTTTGGCAAAAAATGAAGTGGGTTATGTTAATCTTTTAAAGTTAACGTCGATAGCCAATACCGATGGTTTTTATTATAAACCACGTATTGATAAAGAACTCTTGGCACAATATCATGAAGGATTGATTGTTTCGTCGGCATGTTTGGGCGGTGAAATTTCTCAACACATCATGAATGGAAATATTGAGGAGGCGAAAGAATCAATCAGATGGTTTAAGGGAGTTTTTGGTGATGACTATTACTTGGAGATTTCGAGGCACCCGAATCATGATCCTATTTTGCGTAGAGACACATGGGAGAATCAGGCGAAGGTGAGTTTGGTGATGCTGCAATTGGCTCAAGAATTGGGTGTAAAAGTAATTGCAACGAATGATTCACACTTTACCGATGAAGAAGATGCTGATCCGCATGATTTGCTTGTGTGTATGAATACGGGTAGAGATTTTGATGATCCGACAAGGATGCGATATTCAAAGCAAGAGTGGTTTAAGACTAGAAAGGAAATGAGTGAGCTTTTTGCTGATATTCCAGAGGTGCTCACCAACACGATGGAAATTGCAGAAAAAGTGGAGTTCTTTGAATTAGATCATGATCCCTTTATGCCACCATTTGATATTCCAGAAGAATTTGCAACTTTTGAAGACTATAAAAAGCGTTTCGATGAGGCTAGTTTGATTGAAGAGTTTTCAGAAAAAGCTCTGATGCGCTTAGGTGGTTATGAGAAGACTTTGCAGATTAAGTTGGAGGCAGATTATTTGGAGTATTTGTGTTTTAAAGGTTCGGTAGATCGATATGGAGAAAATCTTGCGCCATCGGTGAAAGAGCGTTTAGATTTTGAATTAAACACCATTAAGACGATGGGATTTCCGGGATATTTCTTAATTGTGCAAGATTTTATTAACTGGGCAAAGAATAATGGCGTTTTGGTTGGTCCTGGTCGTGGTTCAGCAGCAGGATCGGCTGTGGCTTATTGTGTAAAAATAACCGATGTAGATCCGATTAAATATGATTTGCTATTTGAGCGTTTTTTGAATCCCGATAGGATTTCAATGCCCGATGTTGATATTGATTTTGATGATGATGGTAGACAGCGAGTTCTTGACTATGTAACAAATAAATATGGACAAGATAAAGTGGCACACATTTGTACATTTGGTACGATGGCAACAAAGGGCTCGATTAAAGATGTGGGTAGGGTGTTGGGATTATCAATTTCTGAGTCGAATCGACTAACAAAGTTGGTTGGAGATGAATCGAGTTTTAAAAAAGCATATCAAAATATTCCTGAATTTAAATTAGAGAAAGAATCTTCTGACCCTTTGGTTCGGAAGACTTTAAAATATGCCGAGGTTTTAGAAGGAACAGTGCGACAAACAGGGGTGCATGCTTGCGGGGTTTTGATTGGGAAAAATCCGCTCAATGAGCATTTGCCTGTAATGCCCACCAAAGGCGAGGAATTGCTCACCACGCAATATGATGGTCGATTTGTGGAAAATATCGGTTTGCTGAAGATGGACTTTTTAGGGCTTCGCACGCTTTCAATCATAAAAGAAACGGTTGATAATATTAAGCTTTCAAAAGGAATTGATGTTGATGTTAACACTGTTCCTCTTGATGATGAAAAGACGTTGCAGTTATTTGCAAATGGAGAAACAACAGCTGTGTTCCAGTTTGAGTCGCCAGGCATGAAAAAACATTTAAAGGCACTAGAGCCCGATAGATTTGAGCACTTGGTGGCAATGAATGCGCTTTATCGACCAGGACCAATGGAATATATTCCCGATTTTATTGAACGCCGACATGGTCGTCAGCCAGTGAAATATGATCATCCGCTCATGGAGCCCTATTTAAAGGACACGTATGGTATTACAGTTTATCAAGAGCAAGTGATGCTTCAGTCGCGCGCTTTGGGTGGATTTACTCGTGGCGATTCAGATGCGCTTCGTAAGGCGATGGGTAAGAAGATTATTGCAGTAATGGATAAGCTTTCAGTGAAATTTACCGAAGGCTGTTTGAATAATCCTGATTTTGTTAAAGCCTGCGATGAAGGCGAGGCAGCTAATAAAGATGCAAAATCTTTGATTCAAAAAGTTTGGAAAGATTGGGAAGCTTTTGCAAGTTATGCCTTTAATAAGTCGCACTCGGTTTGTTATGCTTATGTGGCTTATCAAACAGGATTTTTAAAAGCTAATTATCCTGCGGAATTCATGGCAGGGGTGATGAGTCGAAATTTGAGCGATATATCGAAGATTACAACTTTCATGGAGGAATGTCAACGCATGGGATTGAATGTGAAAGGACCCGATATTAATGAATCGTATCGCAAGTTTACAGTGAATAAGAACGGTGTAATTCGTTTCGGAATGGCAGGCGTGAAAGGAGTGGGCGATTCGGCAGTTGAAGAAATTATTCGTGAGAGAGATGAGAATGGCGTTTTTAAAGATGTATTTGATTTTGTGCAGCGAGTGAGTTTGAAAACGGTTAATAAAAAGAGTATTGAATCGTTGATTAACGCTGGAGCATTTGATGGAATGGGCATGAAGCGAGCACAGTTTTTTGCGTCGAATGATGATAGTGATATTTTTTTAGATAAGTTAGTTCGCTTTGGGCAACAGGTGCAAAGCGAGAAAGCGAATGCAATGATGTCACTGTTCGGCGATGCCATGGCGGGAGTTATTAAAAACCCCGATATTCCTCAGGTAAATGAGTTTCCAAATTTAGTTTTATTGGCGAGGGAGAAAGAAATGATAGGTATCTATTTATCATCTCATCCGCTAGATGACTATAAATTAGAATTTGCGAGTTATGTTAGTAAAGAGTATACGTTGAATGATCTCAACGAGAGAATCAATGATCTCGATGGGAAAGAAATTACTTTTGGCGGAATGGTTCTCGAAGCAGAAGTGAGAATGTCAAAAAATGGTAGTCCTTTTGGAAAGATTGTTATGGCCGATTACTCGGGGAGCTACGAGTTGATGCTTTGGGGTAAAGATTATGTGGAATTTGGTCATTTTTGTAAACCTAACATTTTTCTTTTGGTGAAAGGATATGTAGGAGAACGTTTTTTTAATCCGAATAAAGATGCAAATGCACCAAAGAATTTAGCATTTAAGGTGCGACGTATAGATTTGCTTGATGAAGTGAGAGAGAAAATGGTTTCAAGTGTAACAATTAATTTGCCATTAAAAATTATCAATCCAAGATTTACAGAAGAATTAGTTCGAAATATTAAATATAATTTAGGCGATAAGAAGCTATATGTTAATGTGTGGGATGAAGATACGCGGCAGTTAGTTCCGCTTTTTTCTCGAAGCATGCGCATTAGTTTTACAAAGGAATTAGAACGTTTTTTTAGGGAATATGAGGGAGTATCGTTTAAAATTAATTAGATTTGCAAAAAAACAATTTGGCGATATAATCGTTTAATAAAAATACAAATCAAAAAATAAGATTAAGTTATGGCTATTGAAGTAACAGAAGCGAACTTTGAAGAAGTAGTATTGAAATCAGACAAACCAGTGTTAGTTGATTTCTGGGCAGAGTGGTGTGGACCATGTAGAATGATTGCCCCAATTGTAGAAGAGCTTTCGAAAGATTACGAAGGGAAAGCGGTAGTTGTGAAAGTTGATGTGGATAGCTCGGCTGAAATATCAATGAAATACGGCATTAGAAATATTCCGACTTTGCTTGTATTTAAAAATGGAGAGGTGGTTGATAAACATGTGGGCGCAGCTCAAAAATCAGCCTTGGCAGCTAAAATTGATGCTGCACTTTAGCGTTTAAAAATGAATAATAAGCTGCAAGTAATTAGGTGAAGATTTGTCGTTAGCCTTACTTGCAGCTTTTCTGTGTCTATTGTTTTCTAATTATTTCACGCATTGATACGCCCAGAACTAAAGAAAAGCCATGAAAGATCTTCATAAAATAAAGTCTCAAGACGCACATGAATTAAATTATTATTTGCCCGATGAGCATGTAGCTATTCGTCCGTTGGCGGAAAGAGATTTATCGAAGTTGCTGGTTTGGCGTGATGGGCAGATTGAAGATGCGATGTTTAAATCGCTAGTAGATTATATTCCTCAAGATAGTTTATTGGTATTTAATAATACAAAAGTCATACGCGCACGATTGTATTTTAAGAAATCAACGGGTGCGCATATCGAGATATTTTGTCTTGATCCGCATCATCCTTCCGATTATCAGTTGGTATTTCAGCAGCGAAAATCATGTGTTTGGAATTGCATGGTGGGTAATTTGAAGAAGTGGAAAGATGAAATACTCACACTTCAAGTGAATATAGGTGGGGAAGAGGTGGTGTTTTGTGCTGAAAAATTAGTACGCAAAGAAACAGCTGTTCAAATATGCTTTTCGTGGGATAATGAGAAGTTTGATTTTGCGACAATCATTGAGGCAATTGGAACTTTACCTATTCCACCTTATCTTCATCGAGAAACCGAAGAAAATGACATCGAGAGATATCAGACGGTCTATTCAAAGGAGAAAGGATCGGTAGCGGCTCCTACAGCAGGATTGCATTTTACTGATGAAATTTTTTCAAAGATGAGCGATAAGAATATTCGTCGCTCGGAAGTAACTTTGCACGTTGGGGCAGGAACATTTAGGCCTGTGCAATCAGATAAAATTGGTGAGCACGAAATGCATGCAGAGCAGGTAATAATAACAAAGAGTTTTATTCAGCAGTTGCAGCAAAATCGCGGCAAGCTTATTGCAGTTGGTACTACTTCTATTAGAAGTTTGGAGAGTCTGTATTGGTTGGGAGTTAAAATATTTGAGAATCCCAATTTATCAGAAGAGAACATGGTAATTCAGCAATGGATGCCCTATGAAGATGAGCTGCATATTTCGGCAGATCAATCGTTGCAAGTACTTATAGATTACATGGAAAAACGATGTTTGCAACAATTAGCATTTCATACAAAAATTATCATCGTTCCTAGTTATGATTTTAAGTTGGTTCAAGGCATGATAACCAATTTTCACCAACCGCAGAGTACATTGCTTTTGTTAATTTCTGCCTTTATCGGCGATGAATGGAAGCGGGTCTATGCTCATGCGCTTGAAAACGCTTATCGATTTTTGAGCTATGGAGATAGCAATTTATACCTCAAGTTTTAAGTAGAAGCATTGTAGATAGGCATTTTTTAGAAATGAAATTAGGATCAAAAGTCAGTTGAGGGATTAGGCGATAAAGCTAACTTAGATTTTTCGTCTAAGATTAAATCATTTAGTCTCTTCCAATCTTTTTTGATAAAGAATAAAACGATGATTGCGGCAACCGCATCAGATATCGGCATGGCAAGCCAAACACCGTTTAATCCCCAAAACTTAGGTAATATGAATATTAAAGGAGTCAGCACAATGACTTGTCTGAGCAGAGGAAGAATGGTGGCAATGCGTGATTTTCCTATCGATTGATAGTAATTTCCAATGATAATTTGAAATCCAATGATAGGTAGGCTAGCCATGGCAATTTGTAGACCTTTTTTGCTTATTTCGATGAGTTCTGGAGAGTCGTTATTGAAGAAATCAACCAGAATGTGAGGAAATAATTGAACAATTGCGAAGCTCAAAATACCAATAACAGTAGCAGCAGACATGGACAAGACGAGGCATGATTTTACTCGGAGGTAATTCATAGCACCATAGTTATATCCAAAAATAGGCTGACTAGCCATGTTGATAGCCACCATGCTCATAATGATCATCATCGATATGGATATAATGACTCCCATGGCACCAACGGCTAAGTCGCCTCCCAGAGCAACTAATTGCGTGGTAATTAATCCTTGTACAATTGAACCAGCAAGTTGCATGGAGAAAGGTGGGAAACCCGTATTTCCAATTTCTTTTGCTAAGCGGAAGTCTAGTTTGATGTATTTCTTTTTTAAGCTCACCACTGAACGAGAACTTTTAAAGTGGAAAATTACCCATGCCGATAATAAGGCCATTGAAACAACGGTAGCAATAGCAGCACCAGCAACTCCCATTTTTAGATGATATACCAAAATGTAGTCGAGCAAAATGTTGCAGCCTGCGCTCATGAGCATTGAAATCATTGCTATTCGGGCATTCCCTTCAGAACGAATAATGTTGTTGAGAGAAAATCCTACTAATTGAAAGATAGTTCCAAGAAGAATGTAACTTAGATATTCATTGGCATAATTCAGCGTAGAATCGGTTGCTCCAAACATTCGGAGGAGAGATTCCTTGTAGATCATGCCAATGGAAGTGATAATTGTTGCCGTGATGACTATTAGGAGGAAACTTGTACCAAGAACCTGATTGGCTTTAGTTAGATCTTTTCTCCCCAGATTGATGGAAATAAGGATGCCACCACCGATACCTAAGAGCATGCCAAAAGCAGTCATGGCTAACATGATGGGAAAGATGATTGAAACTCCACTAAGCGCATCGGCTCCTACCAAATTACCAATAAAAATGCGGTCAACAATGTTATATAAAGCATTAATGAAAACACCAATAAATGCAGGTATAAAAAAGGAGAGTAGTAGTTTTGAAATTGGCTTCTGTGCCAAATCATGTGTCTGGGTCATGTTTTACAAGTTGAATTTTGCAAAAGTAGCAATTCGGCTTCTAATACATGTTAATGTAAGGTGAATAATAAATGGTCTATTTGAAATATTATAGTGGATATTCTTTGTCAATGCATTGATTGAAATTGAGAATACCGTAATTATACGCGGATAGAATTTCTTGGTTTTATGATTCGTTGAGGGGATAACGATTAATAATACCTGAGTTTCTGATAAGCTTTCACCTTAGGATTTGTATATTTCATCTTAAACCGTACTTTTGTACTTCTCATTTAAACATAGAATATAAAATACAATGATAGCATTAGGTACAATAAATGAATTAGAGGTGGTGAAGAGGGTAGACTTTGGAGTCTATCTAGATGGAGGTCAGAGTGGTGAAATATTAATGCCCAATCGCTATGTTCCAGAGAACTGTGAGATTGGTCAACGTTTAGAGGTATTTATATATCTCGATGGAGAAGAACGACCAGTAGCCACAACAGAGCAACCATATGCACAAGTTGGTGACTTTGCATTTTTAGAAGTAATGGAGGTAACAGAATTCGGAGCTTTCCTAGATTGGGGAGTTCTAAAACAACTTTTTGTGCCTTTTCGCGAGCAGCAAGTTCGTATGGAGGTGGGCAAAAAATATGTGGTTTATATTTATGTTGATGATCAATCAAACCGCCTATTGGCATCATCGAAGCTCGATAAGTTTTTAGATAATTTACCTGTGGATTATGAATTGGGAGAAGAGGTAACTTTGTTAATTGCAAGCAAAACAGATCTAGGATATAAAGCTATTATTGATAATTCGCATTGGGGGCTTATCTTTAATAGTGAAGTGCATCGACGTCTTCGTATTGGAGATAAAACCAATGGATTCATTAAGAATATTAGAGAAGACGATAAGATTGATATAAGCTTAACAAAACAAGGCTATGTGAAAGTAGAAGGTATTGCTGGTGTAATTCTAGAGAAGTTGCAAGTGGCAGGAGGTTTCCTTCCGATACACGATAAATCATCACCTGAACTTATTGCAGAGACTTTCGGTATTAGTAAAAAAAACTTCAAGATGGCAATCGGATCGTTATATAAAGAACGATTGATAAGCATTGAGGATAATGGAATAAAATTATGCTAAAATAGTACCTACCACCATTAAGTAGAGTTAAACATCGAAAATAAATCAAGCAAAGCCAAGTGCTTATTGCTAAAGTAATGCACATGAAACTATGTATTGCCGAAAAGCCCAGCGTAGCGGGTGAAATTGCTCAAATTCTAGGAGCGAGAAACCGAAAAGATGGCTACTATGAAGGAAATGGCTATCAGGTAAGTTGGACATTTGGTCATCTTTGTACATTGAAAGAACCTGCAGATTATACATCGGCATGGAAATCATGGTATATGGACTCACTCCCGATGATTCCAGATCGTTTTGGAATTAAAATTATGGATGATAAAGGGGTGCAAAGGCAATTTAAAACACTCGAATCATTAATTTCAAATGCATCGGAAATCATTAATTGTGGCGATGCTGGTCAAGAAGGGGAACTCATTCAGCGCTGGGTGTTGGTTAAGGCGAATAATAAAGCTCCGGTAAAACGTTTGTGGATTTCATCACTCACAGAAGATGCGATTAAAGAAGGATTCAATAAACTGCTACCAGGAGAGGATTTCGATCTGCTTTATCAGGCGGGTTCAGCTCGTGCTATTGGTGATTGGCTCCTGGGGTTGAATGCTACACGTGCCTATACTTTAAAATATGGTCAGAACAGGCAAGTGCTTTCAATCGGACGTGTTCAAACTCCTACTTTGGCAATGATTGTTGAACGGCAATTGGAGATTGAAAATTTTGTTTCAACACCTTTTTGGGAGATAAAGACAATTTATCGTGATACCATGTTTTCGGCCTCATCAGGACGATTTGAAAAACCCGAAGATGCTCAGCAAGTGCTTCAAGAAATATCGGGTGAAGATTTGGTTATTCAAAAAATAGAAACAAAGAAGAACAAAGAATATCCCCCAAAATTATTCGATTTGACATCGTTGCAAGTGGAGTGTAATAAAAAAATGAATCTAACGGCTGAAGAGACATTGCGCACCATTCAGGCACTCTATGAAAAGAAAGTGACAACTTATCCACGTGTAGATACAACATTTCTGAGCGATGATATATACAAGAAAGTACCTCAGATTTTACAAGGAATGCAAGAATATCAGCAATTAATACAACCCTTGCAAAATGGGAAACCATTGCGAAAATCAACAAAGGTCTTCGATAATAAAAAAATCACCGATCACCATGCAATCATACCAACAGGGCAGATGGCTCATCTCACAGATGTAGAGCGCAGAATGTTTGATATGATTGCACGTCGATTCATTGCTGTGTTTTATCCAGACTGTGAAGTATCTAATACCACTGTTGATGCCACAGTTCTCAAACATAAATTTAAAGCTACGGGGAAGCAAATATTAAAACCAGGATGGAGAGATGTGTTTGGAGAAGAGGGTATGCCTGAAGATAAGATTCTACCTCTTTTTCAAGAGAAAGAAAGTGGTCCTCATGAGCCCGATTTGCAAGAAAAACAGACTCAGCCACCAGCTTATTTCACCGAAGCAACATTGCTCCGAGCAATGGAGACGGCAGGGAAGGCAATGGAAGATGAGGAGTTGAGAGAGTTGATGAAAGAAAATGGAATAGGACGACCATCAACACGTGCGAATATAATTGAAACGCTTTTTCGAAGAAAGTATATACTTAGAGAACGTAAGCGAATAGTGGCAACATCTACAGGGGTGGAACTAATTCAAACCATCGAGAATGACTTGCTTAAATCGGCAGAATTGACTGGGCAGTGGGAGCGAAAGCTTCGTCAGATAGAAAATGCTGAGCTTGAAATGCAGCAATTCATGGTAGAGATGAAAACGATGGTTTGGGAATTAATTCAACAAGTGAAGCAATCTCCAAGAAAGTTGATTAGCTTGCATGAAGAGGAAAAAACTCGGCCAAAAGCGGCACAGAAAGAAGCAGCAGTTGTAGAAAGTTCAGTTAATTGTCCAAAATGTGGAGAGGGAAAATTAGTGAAAGGGAAGAGTGCTTGGGGATGTTTACGAATGAAAGAAAAAGCATGTGATTTTGTTGTCACTTTTGAACAATTTGGTAAGAAAATTACCGAAAATCAATTTCGTTCATTGGTGGAAAAGAAAAAAACACCACTTATTAAAGGTTTTTCAATTCAAGAGATGAAACTAGATGGTAAATTAGTTTTGAAAGAAAACTCATCTATAATTCTAGATGTAGAACTTAAAGATAATACCGATTGTCCATCGTGTAAACAAGGGAAAATACTAAAAGGGAGCGCGTCATATGGCTGTTCAAATTATAAAGGAGGCTGCTCATTTCGATTCCCTTTTGAGTTATCTTAGTCATAAAGTGTATTTTTTCAGAATAAATACAAAAAAGTAGGCTAACCTTATGCCGTAACATTGATATAAAAGCTTATTTTTGCAATTCAAATTAAACACTCAACTATTAATAATTGGGTTTTGAATTTTTTAAAAAAAATAAAGTGGGCAGAGTTGTGAAAAACGAGAAGTATTTTTAAGCAGATGCTCTATTGGTTAAAAGAAAAAAAGTTATAGACGATAGATGAAAAGATTAAAGATTAAAGAAGTTTTGCAAAATGGTCAAGCTTCGCAGCAAGTGTTGGTGAAAGGATGGGTGAGAACTAAAAGAGGGAGCAAGAATGTGAATTTTATTGCTTTAAATGACGGCTCAACAATACATAATTTACAAATTGTTGCCGATGTTGAACGTTTTGGAGAAGAGTTTTTAAAAAATATCAACACGAGCGCATCTTTGGCTGTAACGGGAGAGCTAACAGCTAGTCAAGGAAGTGGTCAGTCGGTTGAATTAGTAGCTCAAGATATTCAAATCTACGGCAAAGCAGATCCTGAAAAATATCCGATTCAGCCAAAGAAACACAGTCTAGAATTTTTGAGAGAAAATGCGCACCTGCGTTTTCGCACGCAAACATTTAGTGCTGTTTTCCGCATTCGTCATGCCATGGCATTTGCAATACACGAATTCTTTAATAGCAAAGGTTTCTATTATTTGCACACCCCAATTATCACAGCATCAGATGCAGAAGGGGCTGGTCAAATGTTTAGAGTGTCAACACTTCCAGCAAAAGATGCTCCATTGAAAGAAGATGGAGAGATTGATTATAGCCAAGATTTCTTTGCTCGTCCAACAAATTTAACTGTTTCCGGACAGCTAGAAGGAGAGTTGGGAGCAACAGCTTTAGGCGAGATTTATACTTTTGGACCTACTTTCCGTGCTGAAAACTCGAATACAACACGTCATTTAGCTGAATTTTGGATGATCGAACCAGAAATGGCATTTTATGAGCTGAAAGATAACATGGACTTGGCAGAGGAATTTTTGAAATATTTGATTAAATATGCACTTGACAATTGCAAAGATGACTTGGAATTTTTAAGCAGTCGTTTGGCGCAAGAAGAAAAAAACAAGCCAGAATCAGAGCGCACAATGGAGTTGATTGAAAAATTAAATTTCGTATTGAATAATGATTTTGTGCGATGCACCTACACAGAAGCAATTGAAATCTTGATTAATTCGAATCATTATAAAAAGAAGAAATTTCAATATCCAGTGGAGTGGGGAATAGATCTACAATCGGAACACGAGAGATATTTGGTTGAAAAGCATTTTAATAAGCCAGTTATTTTGACCGACTATCCTAAGGATATAAAGGCGTTCTACATGAAACAAAATGCCGATGGAAAAACAGTTGGGGCAATGGATGTGCTTTTCCCTGGTATTGGTGAGATAATTGGAGGATCGGAGCGTGAGTCGGATTACGAAAAACTGGTGACACGAATGGAAGAAATGCATGTGCCGACAGAAGAGATGTGGTGGTATCTTGATACACGTCGCTACGGCACTGTTCCGCATGCAGGATTCGGATTAGGCTTTGAACGCTTAATGCTATTTGTAACAGGAATGGGTAATATTCGTGATGTAATTGCATTTCCAAGAACACCTAGAACCGCTGAGTTCTAATCTTGTTATGACGATAAAGCATGAATGAAAAAGATACTTTGTAGTTTGAAATTAATCTAGCATAATTATATGCAATCAAAAATCCCAACGATTAGAAAATCGCTTATTTCGGAAATTAATGATTTAGTAGAAGAATATGGAGCTCTAGATTTAGCGGTGAAAAAAAATGACCCGCCCTATCCTGAGGAGCTACTAAATTTAGTGCGAAAATATTTGCAGCAAGGAACAACCGATGTGGCTCCATTGGAGGGAATACTTATGCTTCGAGAGATTATATCGAAGATATATGCTGAAAAAACAGCCTATACGTATGACTTTCATAAGGAGGTAACTGTCTCAGCAAGTAGTCAGCAAGCAGCATTCACCGTTATCTCAGCATTAATTAGAGAAGGTGATGAAGTCTTGGTGATCGAACCAACAAGCATGCTCTATGACCCAGCAATAATATTGAATGGAGGTCGCCCAATCTATATAAAGCCATCGGCACCAAGTTTTCAAATTGATTGGAATGAAGTGCGTATGCTCGTTAGTGCCAAAACACGCATGATTATCATCAATACTCCGAATAATCCATCGGGAAAAATGTTGAAAGAAGAAGATATGCTTCAATTGCAACGATTGATAAATGGAACGAACATTTTTGTGTTGAGCGATGAAACTTGTAGCGATGTTGTTTATGATGAAATGAATCATTGCAGCGTGGCAAGTTTCGAAAAGTTGAGGTCGAGAAGTATTATTATTTCTGCTTTGGGATCCCCTTTGAATATGAATAGTTGGGGAGTAGCATTTTGCTTGGCGCCAGAGTTTCTAACAAATGAATATAGAAAAATGCAGCAAGTGCAATTGGTGGCAGTAAACACTCCGTTGCAATATGCTTTGACCGATTATTTATCGAAAGAAAATAAATTTGCACAGCTTTATACTGTTTTTCAAGGAAAAAGAAACTACTTTAATCGCTTAATGGCAGATAGTCTTTACGAGGTAATTCCATCGGAAGGCGGTTGTTATGAGCTGATTGATTATTCAAAAGTTTCTGATGAAGATGATATTACATTTTCCAAGCGATTGCTCACCGATTTTGGAATAGCCACTCTACCCATTTCAGCATTTTATCATGAAGACACAAAGCATCATTTGCTTCGTGTGTGTATTGCGAAAGAAAATGAAGAATTAGAGAAGGCTGCAGAAATATTCTTGAAAGTTCCACCTAAGAGATTGAAAAATAGTTGACAACTTTTTGGGTAAATAAAGTGTTTAGCTAAAGATTAATGTATAAATTAGATTCAGATGTATAAAATAAATAAGGAGTTCCATTTTTCTTCGAGCCATCAGTTGCAAGGATTGCCAGAATCTCATCCGTGCAGCCGATTGCATGGACATAATTATGTGGTGAATTTTCATTTTCAGTCGGATAAACTTAATGAAGTGGGATTTGTGATTGATTATAGAGCTCTATCTTCTATAAAAGATTTTCTTGATAATACACTTGATCATCAACATCTAAATGATGTGTTTTCATTTAATCCTTCGGCAGAAAATATATCTAAATATTTATATGAACACTTTAAAGAACAGTTTCCTCAGCTTTTTAAAGTAGAAGTGAGTGAAACACCGAAAACAAAAGCAGTTTATGAACCTTAAAGTCGTTGAAATTTTTCATTCTATTCAGGGAGAAGGGGCTAATTTTGGTATGGGAGCTGTGTTTATTCGCTTGTCTAATTGCAATAAAACATGTGTTTACTGCGACACTGATTGGAGTGTTGGTAAAGATTATTCTGTGGAAGAGTTGAAAATGGAAGTTGATTCCTTTCACTGTAAGACTATCATTTGGACTGGTGGTGAGCCTACATTGCAATTAACAGATGAAGTGCTGAAGTTCTTTCCTGAATATTATCATTGCATTGAAACGAATGGTTCGAACCATGTTCCATCGTTAATTAATTATATTTCTTGTAGTCCGAAGGTGAAATTTGAAGAGCTACGTCGAAATATACCATTTGCGCATGAGTTGCGTTTCCCTATTGCAATTGGAGATTCGCTTCCCGATATTAATTTACTGCCTAAGGCAAACCATTATTTATTGAGTCCTATTTTTGATGAGGCAGAGCTTGTGCCCGAAAATTTAGAATATTGCATTCTGTTAGTGAAAAATCATCATCCGTGGAGGTTGAGTATTCAGGTGCATAAACTTTTGAACGTGAGGTAGTTTTTGTATATGTCTTAATAAGCACTATTTTTTTTTATCATTGAGTGTTCAATGAAAGCATGAGGTAAATTAAACCCTATGGAAGTCTGTACATCTGATTTTATTATAGCCTTTAATTATTGATTAGTCAAACAATTACACAAACGTATATATCGTTAGGGAATCACAAGAAGCATCGCACTCGTGTTTTCAACCGAAGAGCTTCATCTTTCACGTGTGAGATTAGATGAAAACATGAATAAAAATGGGTCTATGTTGAATATGGTTGATAAAATAATTTGACTTTTTAATTGTTCCTAGCTTAGAGGAGGAAGTACTTGCAACAGTCTTACAACAGTCTTCTGTCATTTCACAGAAGCTTGGCGCACAAGTGGGGGGGGCTTTTTATCATTTTTTATCATTTAATTGAATCCACATGCAATGCGTCCTTCAACGGAACGCCCACTTGCTCATTGTTGGATTACCTTGCAGAATTAACCAAGCAATCATAATTCGACAATTCACCTACTCACTAAATTCAACATAGAGCCATTTAATTTTAAGTCCCCCTTAATTCACAAGATCTCCTGTTTTTGCTAAACCCACTTTTGGCAAACTAGTGCATGCATCGAAATTGAAATACACCAATATTCATTTCGGATGTGCAATGTTAAATAATTGAATACTCAGGAAACTTTTTGAATGTTTATAGTTTCCATAGTTTTTTATATCTATATTTGCACCATGGAAAATCGCTTAGATGAATTAGTAAAAAAAGCTCTAGAGCTTTTCGGTCAATATGGCGTGAAAAGTGTGAGTATGGACGATATTGCAAGAGAACTAGCAATGTCGAAAAAAACTTTATATAATCTGGTTAAAGATAAAAATAGTTTGGTTTTGAAAGTACTTGATGGAATGAGATCAAATTTCGAAGAATCATTGAAAACATTACATAACACCGACCATAACGCTATTGAGCAATTCTTTATTTTAGGAAGAAACATGAATGATGTTTTTGGCGAGTTAAAACCTGCTTTCATTAGAGATTTGCATAAATATCACCCAAAGATTAGTAAAGCAGCAATAGAGGAAAAAAATGAGATATTGGAAGCTGCTTTTAATGCCAACATAAAACATGGTAAGAAAGATGGTTTTTATCATGAGGATATGGATGATGTTGTTGTGGCAAAAATATTAATGATACTTAATCAGAACATGCTAGCTCCAACAAGTGATGCTTTTACAGAGTCTGAAATTATTGAAAAAGAAATACACAAAGAGGTGTTTAAATACCATTTTCGAGCGGTGTGTACATCGAAAGGAATTGATGAGTTAAAAAAGCAAATGGCCATAATGGATATGTGCAAAAACTAAAACGAAATAATAAATAAAAGATAATTACATGAGAATTAGAACACTATTATGTTCTGCATTATTATTGATGGGAGCACGCGCATTTGCTTTCAATCAAGTGCAAGAAAATAATGCAACCCAAAGCGAAAATCAGCATTACACGCTGAGCTTGGAGCAAGCCAAACAATTGGCAATAGAGTATAATGTAACGCTGAAAAATGCAGGCTTATCGATTGAGCAAGCCAACGCTGCAACGTGGGAAGCTATATCGCAAGGATTACCACAAGTGAGCGCATCGGCTGATTATTCAACATTTTTTGGAGCATCAAGCTCATTGATGGGAAATGAAATCGAGTTTAACAACACGAGTAATTTCAATGCAACAGCATCGCAATTAATATTTAGTGGCTCGTATATTGTGGGATTGCAAACAGCAAAACTATATGAAGCGATGGTGACTAAATCGGCTGAAAAAAGTCAGCTTGATGTAAAACAGCAAGTGGCTGATGCTTACTATGCAATTTTGTTGGCAGAAAAAACAAAAACAATCTTAGAGCAAAACCTTGCCAATGTGGTTGATTTGCATAAGAAAACCGAACAAATGTATAAAGCAGGTGTGGCTGAGTTAACCGATGTTGACCAGCTTTCAATTCAAGTAACCATGCTTGAAAGTTCGTTGCGCACAACTGAAAGACAAACATCTTTGGCTTATGATATGCTTAAACTGCAAATCGGAATTTCACCATTAGCAAGTGTAGAACTCTCGCAAACAATCGATGATTTCTTTATGCCTGAAACTTTTTATGCTTCGCTGCTTAAAGCTTTCAATGTGGCCGATAATGTGGAATATCAACTTGTGGAACAACAAACTGAGATTACGAATAAGCAAGTGAAATTGGCTAAAATGGAATATCTGCCAACAATCACCGCTGCATTCAATCACTTAGAGCAAATTATTGAGCCTAATTTCAATATGACTCCTAAGAATAGTTTGACTTTCAACATGAGTATTCCTATCTTTTCTTCAGGACAACGAAAAGCTAAAGTTGACCAAGCTAAAATCGATTTGCAAATGGCAGAAAACAACATGTTGCAACTTAATGATGCCTTGTTAACTCAAGACCGTACAATTAAAACAAACTTAAAAACGGCTCTCGACCAATACGATGCGCAAAAGAAAAATGTTGATGTTGCTAAGCGTGTTTTCGATAACATCAACCGTAAATATGAGGCTGGAATGGTGTCGAGCTTAGATTTAACAACAGCAAACACTAATTACCTGAATGCTGAATCAAGCTATATTCAAGCCATGCTAGATGTAATGCAAGCATACATTGAACTAGAAAGATTCTACAACAATATCTAATAAAATAATAATATAAAAATATAATGAGAAAGATTTTAATTTTAGCTGTATCTACATTGCTTTTAGCTTCTTGTGGAAGTAAAGAAACAACTACAACTACAACCGAATCAACAAAGAAGCCGGTTAAAACAACTTCTGTGACACGTGCAACAATTCAGGTGCAAGAAAACTACACGGCAACAATAAATGCCTACGATAAAGTATATTTAGCACCAAACTCACCTGGACGTATTAAAGATGTGAAAGTAGAAGTGAACGACTTCGTGAAAAAAGGTCAACGAGTGGTAGATATGGATAACTCACAGTTGATGCAACTAGAAGTGAATTTTGCCAACACTGAAAAAGAAATGGCTCGCATGGATACATTAATTAAATATGGTTCGGTTTCACAACAAGTGTATGACCAAACTAAAGCCGGATATGATGCCATGAAAACTAGCTTGAACAATCTTCGTGAAAACACCGTACTTAATGCACCATTCTCGGGAATTGTTACTGGAAGATATTACGACGATAACGAAATTTATGGTGGCTCGCCAAACGTGAACGGTAAGGCAGCAATAGTTACAATCGAATCAATCGACCGACTAAAAGTAGAGGTAAACATGTCGGAACGTTTCTATCCAATCGTGAAAAACGGTTTGAAAACAACGCTTTCTACTGATATTTATCCTAACGAAAAATTTGAAGGAATTGTATCTTTAGTTTACCCAACAATTGATGCTGCAACTCGCACTTTCACTGTGGAAATTACAATTCCTAATGCAAACTCGAAACTGCGTCCTGGAATGTTTGCTAAAGTTGATGTGAATCTTGGCGAAAAAGAAACAATCGTTGTACCTGCGTCAACTGTAATGATTCTAGATGGTACTAACCAACGATATGTGTTCATGGAAAAAGACGGTGTGGCTAAATTTGTGAAAGTAGAGGTGGGAACTCGTTTTGATGATAAACTCGAAATCATTTCCGACCAAATTAAAGAAGGCGATCACCTTGTCGTTTCTGGTCAGGTGAACCTTAACGATGGCGATGCAGTTGAAGTGAAAAACTAATTGCAAAAGGATTTAAATATAAAATTTAAAAAGTAAATTATGGCAATATATAGTGCAGCGGTTAAGAAGCCAGTAACAACGGTCATGATATTCATGGCGGTGATACTATTCGGTTTCTACTCGCTTAAATACCTACCTATTGATATGTATCCCGAGGTGGACCCTCCATATGTTACGGTAATGACCGTTTACGCTGGAGCAAACTCGGAAGAGATAGAGACAAACGTTACCAAAATTATTGAAGACGGTCTGAACTCGGTTGACGACCTCGAAGAGATTTCATCGGTATCAAGAGATAATATGTCGATTATCACACTCGAATTTAGTTGGGATATCGATGTTACTGAAGCTATGAACAACGTGCGTGATGCGCTCGATCCCGTGAAAGATGAACTTCCCGACGGTTGCGATACTCCGCTATTGTTCCGTATGTCAACAAGTATGATGCCAGTGCTTTTCTATGCCGTGAGTGCAGAAGAAAGCTTCGACGGACTAGAAAAAGTTATCGACGACAAACTGGTGAACACGCTTAACCGTGTTGATGGTATCGGTTCGGTGAGTGTGCTCGGTGCTCCAGGACGCAAGATTTACGTAGATTGCGATCCTAAAAAATTAGAAGCATATGGTATTTCAATAGCTCAAATCGGTCAAGTAATTGCTGCTGAAAACCTAAATATGCCTTCTGGTCACATTAAAATGGGTAATTTCGATTATCAATTGCGTATCGAAGGTGAATTTACAACCTCTGACATCGTGGAGAATTTAATTGTAACTCGTGCAAACGGGAAAACAATCAAAATTAAAGATGTTGCAGAAGTAAAAGATAAAGCTCGTGAAGTAGAAATGATTAATAGCTTCAAAGGAAGCAACGGTATGCGATTGATGGTCATGAAACAATCGGGAGCCAACACTGTTGCGGTTGGTGCCGACGTGAAACGAGTGATTGCTGAAACAATGCCGAACCTACCTCCTGATGTGAAATTTCACTTACTTTACGACTCTTCAAATGACATTCAGAAATCGATCAACAACCTTTCTGAAACATTCATTTTCGCATTGATATTCGTTGTATTCGTCGTATTATTATTCTTAGGAAGATGGAGAGCTACGCTCATCATTTCGCTCACAATTCCAATATCTTTGATTGTTGCTTTCGTCTACCTATTCGTTTCGGGAGGTTCAATCAACATCATCTCATTATCTTCGCTTTCGATAGCCATTGGTATGGTGGTAGATGATGCGATTGTGGTACTCGAAAACATCATCAAACACATTGAGCGTGGAGCTTCACCGCGTGAAGCTGCGATATATGCAACAAAAGAAGTGTGGCTCTCGGTAATTGCAACAACTCTGGTAGTAGTAGCCGTATTCTTCCCGTTAACATTGGTGGGAGGACAAACGGGTATTCTTTTCAAACAATTGGGTTGGATTGTAACAATTACCGTTGTTACATCAACAATTGCAGCCGTTACGCTTACACCAATGCTTAGTGCTAAAATGCTTCGACTAAGAGAAAACCTTACAGGCAAAAAATCATGGTACGACCGTACAATTTTACCAATACTCGATAGTATCGATAATGGATATGCAGCAATCGTGAAATGGAG
>JBKEAC010000084.1:0-1890 GCA_047971925.1 Mangrovibacterium sp. | reverse complement strand
TAACAGTGCTGACTTGTGGCAACATTCAAGCCCAAAATGTACACCTTTCTGATACCATTCAGATTGATGAAGTACAAACCATTGCGCCTTATCGAAAATTTCAGGCTGGAGCTAAAATTGAAAGCGTAGCGCAAGAACAATTCGAACTCTCTCAAACCGAAAGCCTCGATAAACTGTTGCTTCGCTTTTCGCCTATCTATGTGAAAAGCGATGCCGGTGGGCTTTCAAGCATTCGCCTACGCGGAACAGCTCCCGACCACACCACTGTAAACTTCGGTGGCATTAATGTAAACTCGCTCACCTTGGGCTATTCCAACGCATCAAACATTCCCATGTATCTTTTCGATGGTGCCGACTTGCAATATGGCTCTTCTTCGGCAATAAACGGATCGGGGGCTATTGGCGGAGCAATCTATCTGGGCTTAAACAACCAGTGGACAAACGGGAAAAAGATACAAACCCGAATCTCGCAAGGTTCTTTCGGCGAGCAACTCTATGGCACGAAAGTTTTCTTAGGCAATGGCAAATTTGAATCTGTTACACGTGCATACTATTATAGTCTGGAAAATAACTTCCCATTCAGCTACAATGGCAAAGAATACAAACAGCGAAATGCCAAACTCGAACACTACGGTTTACTGCAAGAGTTGAACTATAAATTCAATGCGCAACAATGGTGGAAAACTGCCGTGTGGCTCCAAAGCAACTATCATGAAAATGCCATGACCATGGGAAGCCATGTTGCCGAAGGAACAAGCACCGACGACACCGATGAAAGCTTTATCAGAATTTGGAGTGAATATCAAAACAAAAAAGGACTCATCGATTTCAAAACCGGAATCGGCTATGTGAAAGACCAACAAATTCCTTCGCAAAACACCGCTCAAGAAATTAGCACTAATCGACTAATCGCCGAATTAGAAGCCAGTCAAGACTTATTGCCAAACCTCGGATACAAAGTAGGCGTGAAATACCGATACATTAATCCCGAAGTATACAGCTACTCCAATAGCATTATCGATTATGAACAGCGTGCCGATATTTATGCCATGTTCTTCTATTCCGCTTGGAACAAACTGAAACTAACACTCAACATGCGCCAACAATTTGTAAGCAATTTCAACGCCCCATTCACCCCCACTCTTGGTGCAGAACATCGTCTGCTACTCACCGAACATTCCCGATTGAAAATCCTAGGAAATATCGCTCATAGCTATCGTGTGCCAACCTTCAACGATCGATTTTGGGGTGCACAAGGCAATCCTGACCTCAAATCAGAACAAGGACTGAACTATGAACTCGGATTGAACTATGTGTATGCCTCAACAAACTTCCAAAGCACTTGCAATGCCAACATATTCTATATGGATATCGACAATTGGATTGAGTGGCGACCAGGAAAAAGTGGCGAATATGTAGCGGAAAACCGAGCCAATGTAATAAGTAAAGGTTTAGAGCTTCAATCGAAAACCATTTGGAACATCAGCAATATCGATTTAACACTGATGGTCAACTACAGCTTAAATCCCACCGAAGTGAAAGAAGATGAATTAGAAAATAGAATTGGAAAACCTCTCATTTACACCCCTAAGCACAATGCCAACGCCTACTTTTCCACTAACTATCAAACGTGGCTCTTCTTCCTCAGCGGAAGCTACACCGGTGAGCGTTGGGTTGATTACAGCGGAAGTGCAAAAACACCCGATGGCAACCGATTGGAAGCTTATATGCTCATGGATTGCGGTATCAGCAAACAGTTCATCTGCAAAAAAAACCAATTCACATTGTCCGTTGCTTCAAACAATGTGCTCGATAAAGACTACATAAACCAAGTGGGATATGCCATGCCTGGCAGAAGCTTTAGCCTCACTCTTTCTAGCAATTTAAACT
>JBKEAC010000083.1:0-11071 GCA_047971925.1 Mangrovibacterium sp. | reverse complement strand
CATTAATCAAGAGAAATCTTTCAAAATAGAATCTTTATTTTTATCAGGTCGGGATAGTATTCCGACCTGATTTTGTTTAACGAAATACCTTACTAATGAAACTTCAACGATTTATAGTATTGCTTAGTACTTTGCTATTACTCTTTTCTTCTTGTAAGAAAGTTTCTACTCCACAACTTCATGATGGGTTCTTTACCTATTGTGGCGATACGGTGATACTATCTCCCAATTGTTTTTATATCGATGGAAGCCTTTCCGATGCAGAAGTAAACCGACGATCTTTTGTATTCACTTCATTGCAAGAGGCTGTAAAATACGTGCAAGACGGAACAGAAGAACAACCCATGCGTATTTACATAGCTCCATGGGTTTATTGGCTAGACAACCCTGATGACCAAGAGGTGCGTGTGCCGATAGGGAATAATTCAGTGCCTTTTGGCATGGAAATAGATTGTGAATATTTACAACTGTGCGGACTTGCCTCCGATGCCTCCGATGTAGTGTTGGCATCGAATAGAGGACAGACGATTGGAGCAAAGGGAAATTTCACCATGATTAACTTCAAAGGTGATGGCTTGCATTGCGAGAATATCACTTTCGGAAACTATTGCAACATTGATTTGCATTACAAAAAAAATCCCGCTCTCAGTCGAACAAAGAGAGCTTCAGCTATTGTGCAAGCTCAATTGGCGTTTAGTAATGGCGATAAAGTGATGGCTCGTAATTGCAACTTTGTGAGTAGGCTAAATCTTGCTCCTTTTTGGGGAAGTAAGCGTACGCTGTTCGACCATTGTCATTTTGAATCAACCGACGATGCGCTAAATGGAAGCGCTGTATATCTGAATTGTGATTTCGATTTTTATTCTTCAATGCCCTTCGGAGGAACTAGCGGTACAGGGGCAGTATTGCTCAATTGCGATGTGAATATTATTGGCAATCACGACCAATATTTCACCAAAGTAGGTGGACAAATTGGTTTGGTTGATGTGCGCTTTTATGCAGAAGGAAATCCATTGATTAAGTGGAATATTGACTCTCCATTTGAAGCTAGGAGTTACCAGCATCATGTCTTGCTCAATGGTAAAAGCATCGTGGTCGATGAGCAAAAAAACTATCCCACGAAGGTGATGGACAATAAGGAAATCTTAGCAGCCTATAAAGTTGGAGACAATTATAATACGTACAACCTTCTTTGTGGAGATGATGATTGGGATCCGATGGGGGTGAAAAGTAAGATTGATGAAACTTATCGCTCATTAGCCGTGCAACTAACTGTTTCTCCCACTCGGCAGTTACTTGAAACAGGCAAAGATGAAATGATTCTTTCGGCGAAAGCCTATCGATTTGGAAATTATGAACAAGAAGTTTCTGTAATTGCGTGGCAAGTAGCTGATGAGTTTAAAGATCATGTAAAGCTCTTTCCACAAGGAAATTGCTGTAGGGTAATTCCTACTAACCAAACCGACGATATTCGCCATGTGATAATAACAGCAGCCACTTCTGAAGGGCTTGAAGCAGCCGCTGTGGTCAATGTAGCTCCCGCATTTTTGCCCGCACCAGAATATAAGGAGGAACCAAAGATTGCTCAGCTCGATGGAAGCCTTCAATTAGATTATGAGTTGAACACTCCTTATTCCGATCAGTCGCTCGTTAGGTGGTATCGTTGTGCTGATGAACATGGCGAAAATGCGATTGAGATAGCGGTGTCGCGTTTTAATAAACCATTGAAAAATTACGCTCTTTCGCTTGCCGATGTAGGGCACTTTATAAAAGTAGAAGTGCAACCGAAGCACCAGCGATGTCATGCGGGTGAAATTACATCATGCATCTTCGATAGAATAATTAACGCAGGCGATGTGCTGCAAGATGCCAATTTGCTTACTCCCGATATCATACACATGTCTACACAACAACAATCGAAATTGGTGGCGGGTGTGTGGTGCATGGATAGCTTTGCGCCAATCGACACTAAAGAGTGGGCATTTGAAGTCGACAGTTCGCAAGAACCATGGTATGTGGGAACGGGAGTTTATGGTGCATCGCTTGATACCGGATTGGTGCAAAATGCGCAAGGTGCACGTTTGCGCTATCAGCCCATAAATAAGGGGCAGAAAAATATGAACGTGAGTTTTACTGCAGTGCCAAGTAAAACTGCTGGTCAGGGATTTAGTAGTGCTCGAATGCAGTACATGGATGTGGCTATTAAAATGGATTTAGAGCACATGACTGGTTATGCTTTACGACTTATTCGAACCACGAAATACGGTGATGCAATCGACTTCATCTTAATGAAATATAATAGTGGGTTTGCTGAGCCAATTAGCGAACCTATTTCAGCGAACTGTTTTCGAGGTCATTGTCGCATCACGTTGAGTTATGCTGATGATATGCTCACTGCTACAGCCTCGCAAGTTAAAGGCGAAACACCAAAACATGTTGATACTGCTGTGCAATCACAAGTTCACATTCATGCAAAGGTGGAAGCTAATGAATTTAATGGATTTAGTATCCAGCATACAGGTTCGGTAGGCTCGGGTGCCACTTTGCTAAAAGATATTGTGTTGAACTGGGAATAAGTTTCCATCCTGAAAACGTTGGCTGAATTATTCCTGATTTTAACGGAAAGATGTGTTGTGCATATTTGTGTTTCAACGAAGTTTTTCGAATGCATTCAACTTAATCACTTTGTGCAATTGGCCGATGCAATCTGATTAGCACTCAATCATCATCAATGGGCATGGTCAATGGGCAATATGCGTTCTCAATCAAGAGTTTTATAAGAACTTATTAGTCCATATTTTTTTTCACGTGGGTAATTAAGCAAGCTTATTGGGTGATATTTTATTTCAAGAGATAAATTAAGCAAGCTTATTAGTCCATATTTTTTTTGACATGTTAGAATAAGCAATCTTATTGGGTGATATTTTATTTCAAGAGATAAATTAAGCAAGCTTATTAGTCCATATTTTTTTTGATATGTTAAAATAAGCAAACTTATTGGGTGATATTTTATTTCAAGAGATGAATTAAGCAAGCTTATTGGGTGATAAATTTCTCTTTGAAGTAAGTTAAGTATGCATTTTTATTCTAGTGTGCCGTATTCTAGCTACACTTCTTGTTTATTTAAAGCTCGATCATAATCAATAGATTACAATGCACTGATTTAATAGCGTCAACGGGTTCTCCATAATAAAATCTGCTGTTTAGATTATATTCTTTGGTGTTAAATAGGCTAAATCTTTAAATGACCTTTTAATTTATTAATATGCTACTTGTTAATAATTCAAATTAATACTTATCTTTGAAATAATAACAAAAAAAATAATCATGAATAAAACTAAATTACTACAAACATTGAGCCTTCTTATTTTGCTTGTTAGTTCTTTTCAGGTCTTTTCGGAGACTCCACTTCACGCGATTGCCTTTCCTGGAGCCGAAGGGTTTGGTCGTTATGCAACGGGTGGACGAGGTGGTGATGTATATCATGTTACAACCTTGGAAGACGGTAATTTTAATGGAACATTTCGACATGCAGTTTCACAAAAAGGTGCACGCACAATTGTTTTCGATGTGGCAGGAACCATATTTTTAAATAGCAATTTGCGCATTGAAGAAGGCAACTTAACCATTGCTGGGCAATCAGCTCCAGGCATGGGTATTTGCATTGCTCGTTATCCTGTGAGTGTTGGTGCTGATAATGTCATCATCAGATATATGCGTTTTCGAGTAGGTAATGAAGGGGGCGGAGAACCCGATGGTTTAAGTGGTTCTGGGTGTAAGAATGTGATCATTGATCATTGTTCAATCAGTTGGTCGGTTGATGAAACTTGCACTTTCTACGGTGGAGAAAATATCACGGTGCAATGGTGCATCATTTCTGAAAGTTTGCGAACTGCTGGGCACAGTAAAGGAAGTCATGGCTATGGAGCCATTTGTGGAGGTAACAAATCATCTTTTCATCACAATCTCTTGGCACACCATCAAAGTCGAGCTCCTCGCCTAGGTCCACATGTTGAAACACAAGCGTGTGAACATCTCGACATGCGAAACAATGTGATTTATAATTGGGCTGGTGGCGGTTGCTATGGCGGCGAAGGAATGTATGTGAATATTGTGAACAATTACTATAAACCAGGTCCTGCCACACCTAAGGATAGTCCTGTTGCTTATCGGATTGCTGGTGTGGGGGTACGAACCACCAAGTACTGCACTAGAGCAGATGGTTCATTTAACCAGTGGAAACCAATGGAACATGTGTGGGGGCGATTTTTCATTGAGGGCAACGTGATGGAAGGTAATAAAAATGTAACCAAAGACAATTGGACAAAGGGAGTCTATGAACAAATTGATAATGCAGCAAACGATAACACTTTTACCGAAAAGGTAAAAAATGAAATGCGTTTGAATAAACCCTTGGAAACTGATGTCATCACCACGCATAGTGCTGAGGAAGCTTTTCGCGTAGTAACTGCTGATGCGGGATGTTCTCTATGTAGAGATGCTATTGACGAACGTATAGTAGAGGAAACGCGTTGTGGAACGGCTACTTATTATGGAAGTATCACGAAAAATGCACGAAAAAGTCCTGGACTTATTGATATTCCCGCTGATGTTTGTCAAGCAGGTGCAAAAAATGCTTGGGACGTGATTGCTGAAATATCGGTTGCTCCTTCCGAATTGCTTGATTCTGATGGTGATGGTATTCCTAACACATGGGAAAATAGAAATAAGCTTAACGCCAATGATAAATCAGATGGGGCTAAAGTGTCATTAAGCAAGGCAGGCTATACAAATCTAGAACATTATCTGAATGAATTGATAAGCCAGTAGTCAAGAACAATAAGATATATATCGATTTTCTATGAAAAGGGTTCAATCTAGCTATACGCCCCCCCTTAAATAGCTTTTTGTTCCCTATTCTTTAGCTTAAAATATGCCTATATTTGTTGGAATAAGAAATTAAACCAAAACAACATGATAAAAAGAATCATCATGCTTTCTTGCATCTGCTTTGCAATGGTCTTGCAAGTGTTAGCTGAAAACTACCCATATCGAAATAGTATTTTATGGGTAACGAATCCCGACCATTCAGATTGGGTTTACCAGATAGGAGAGAACGCAACAATTGCTATTGAAGTATATGAATTTGGAATGCCACTCGATGGGCAAGAAATAGCTTATAGTATTGGTCAGGATTGTTTAGATGCCGATGAAACGGGAACTATAATACTGAAAAATGGTAAAGCAAGCTTGAACATCGGCACGATGAAAAAAGCAGGCTTTAGAGATTGCAGATTTACTATGAATCGAAATGGCTATGTTTCGAAGCATCATGTAAAAGTAGGCTTTTCGCCCGAGAAGATACAAGCATACACTAAATTACCAAATGATTTCGATACATTCTGGAAAGCTAATTTAGCAGAGCAAGCCGATGTGCCGATGAATCCTGAGGTAAGCTTTGTTGAGGAGTATTCGTCGGATAAAGTAGATTGTTATTTGGTAAAACTGCAATGCTATAAAAAACGAGAATATGTTTACGGCTACTTAACTATGCCTAAAAAGAAAGGAAAGTATCCTATTGTTATTTCTCCTCCTGGAGCAGGAGTAAAGCCAATGTCACCAATGAAAACAATAGAGTATGCAGAGCAGGGTTATCTTCGTTTCGATTTGGAGATTCACGGTTTGAACCCCGCTTGGAGTAGTGAAATTTACAACGATATATCGGCAACTTTTGGTGTACACGATGCCAACGGTTATCTTGGGAATGGCATTCATTCGAAAGAAACCTATTATATGAAGCGTGTATATTTGGCATGTGTGCGAGTTGTTGATTATCTAATTACTAGAGAGGAATGGGATGGCAAGAATGTTGTTGTGCAAGGCGGAAGTCAGGGGGGTGCTTTAGCCATTGTGCTGGCTGGTTTAGATTTGCGCATCACAGCTTGTGTGGCTAATCATCCAGCTTTGTCCGACATGGCAGCCTATACAGAGAAAGGAAGAACTGGAGGTTATCCTCACTTCGGACGTAGATATGAAGGTATAACACTGACTCCAGAGGTAATTGAAACACTTTCGTATTACGATGTGGTAAACTTTGCACGCAAACTGACAGTGCCAGTATACATGACGTGGGGTTATAACGATGATGTTTGTCCTCCAACCACAAGCTTTGCTGTTTATAATGCTATTACTGCTCATAAAGAAGCACTTCTAACACCAGTAAATGAACATTGGACAGATAAACGCACCCAGTTTATGCAAATGGATTGGATTCAAAAACATTTAAAATAAGCAGCCGATGGTAAAAATGAGATATTTCAAATTAATGCTCCTTGCACTAATATTATTTTCATGTGCAGAAGAAAAAAAGGAAGAGAACAAGCGCAATACTATTACCATGTTCATTGCTGGCGATTCAACTGTGGCTGATTACGCCAAGAACTACGATGAAGGCGAAGATTACTACAAAACTCGCTATCCAGTTACGGGGTGGGGGCAAGTTATTCAGCCATTGCTAACCGCAGAAGAACTCCGAAAGATTCCGTTTATTACAGCAGATAGTGTTGTGGTTGATTGTCGTGCTAGGGGAGGACGCAGCACGCGAACATTCTTTCAAGAAGGTAGATGGCGAGGCATTGTTGAAGATATTGAGCCTGGCGATGTGGTGCTCATGCAGTTTGGGCATAACGATGGTTCGACCAGTCCAGCACATGCCGGAAGATATGTAGATGTTGAAGGATATAAAGAGTTTCTACGTTTGTTTGTTTCGCAGACCAAAGAAAGAGGAGGTATTCCGGTTATTCTTACCCCTGTTGCTCGAGCATTTCCTTGGAAAGACGGTGCGCTAGTAAACGTTCATGGCGATTATCCGCAAGCTGCAATAGCTGTAGCCGAAGAAACCAATACATTCAGCATAGATTTGAATGCACTTTCTTTAGCTTTGTTTAATGAAAAAGGGAAAGAATTTATTGAAGAGAATTATTTCATGAATTTTCCTGTAGGGAAATATGAAGGATATCCCGAAGGAAGTAGCGATAACACTCACTTTCAAACACAAGGAGGTATCGAAGTGGCAAAGTTGGTAGTTGAAGGCATGGAGAATTTAATGCCTATTTCAACTTCAAAATAAAAGCAAATTTTAAGTAGATGAAACGCACCATGAGTTAAGAATCTAACACACGAGTAGGATTATAATGGTGAGAATTTTAAAACAAATTATAAACACATGAAACGAGCCATGAGCTTAGGAATCTCACACACGAGCATGACTATAATGGCGAGATACATCTGGCAATTAAAAAAACAAAAATATAAACAGATGAAAGTACACTTAATAAGTGCCATTCTAGTTTGCATGAGCTTGCTAGCATCGGCATCAGATTACGATATAGTAGTTGCTCAAGATGGCAGTGGCGATTATACCACTGTTCAAGAAGCGGTAACGGCTTGCGGAGCATTTCCTACTAAACGAAAAGTTGTGTTCATTAAAAACGGAAGGTATAAAGAGAAGGTTTTAATTGATACTTTTCACGCCAACCTCACTTTATTGGGCGAAAGTAGAGATAAAACGATTATTACCTTTGATGATTATTCGGGAAAGACTCCTGAGTATGGCACTTTCAATAGCTATACAATGAAAGTGATGGGCGATGATATTATACTAGAAAACCTAACGGTAGAAAACTCATCGGGAGAAGTAGGGCAGGCAGTAGCCTTGCATGCCGAGGGAGATAAATTCAAAGTGGTTAACTGTAAACTGCTTGGTCATCAAGATACGCTTTATGCCGCAGGTAAACACAGCCGACAACATTATACCAATTGTTTCATTGCTGGAACAACCGATTACATTTTTGGTTCGGCAGTCGCGGTGTTTGACAATTGTGAGTTGCATAGTTTGAGAAATTCATACGTAACAGCAGCAAATACTCCCGAAGGGAATCGTTTTGGCTATGTATTCTTTCAATGTAAATTAACAGCAACAAAAGATGTTGACCGAGTGTACTTAGGTCGTCCGTGGCGCGATTTTGCAAATGTAGTTTTTATTGATTGTGAAATGGGAGCGCATATCGTTCCTGAAGGATGGCATAATTGGGGGCAACCCAACCGAGAAAAAACAGCGTTCTATGCAGAATATCATTCCAAAGGAAAAGGAGCTGCTCCTGAAGCTAGAGTGTCTTGGTCGCATCAGCTAACAAAAGAGCAGGCTTCAACCTATAAGCTCGATGATATTTATATGCAATGTGAAAGTTGGAAAGTGGCAGATTAATAATTCAAAAACTAAGAGTAATGACAAAACATCTTTTAGTACTACTGGTTTGCTTGTTGGCAATAGCCTGCACAAGTAGCAATCAGGTAGATGAAACAACGAATTTAAAGTTGTGGTACGATAAGCCGGCTCAGTATTGGGAAGAAGCCTTGCCCATTGGTAATGGTCGTTTAGGAGGCATGGTATATGGTGGAGTTCGGAACGAGCAGATTCAGCTTAATGAAGAAACCATTTGGGCTGGCGAACCTGGAAATAATATTCCCGAGGGCTTTGCTGAACGATTGGGAAAAACGCGGAAGTTGATATTTGATGGCAAGTTTAAAGAAGCCGAAGCGTTGATGATGGAGGCAGTTCCTCGTCCGAAGCCAGATACAATGGATTTAAACTATGGCATGCCCTACCAAACCTTGGGCGATTTGCACCTGAATTTCGATATTCAAGGAGAGGTAAGCGATTATTACCGCGATTTAAATATTGCCAATGCGGTGAGCAGCCTGAATTTTGTTGCCGATGGTGTGCAATACAAGCGAGAATATTTAGCCTCGGCAGTTGATGGGGTAATTGCTATCCGACTTACTGCCAGCAAAAAAGGAAAGATTAGTTTTTCGTTGCATATCGATAGTCCGCACACAAGCACAAATAGCAGTGCAGAAAACAATAGGCTTTGTTTCTCAGGCTATGGCGAATCTGAAGATAATAAAGAAGGAAAAATACATTTCGATACCGAAATAGCTCCAAAGTGCGATGGCGGAAAACTTGAAATTACTGACAATGCTATTCGGGTAGAACAGGCTAATGCGGTAACCATACTCATTTCGGCAGCAACAAACTACGAAAACTACAACGACATTTCGGGCGATGCCAAGGCTAAAGCATTAAACTATTTAGCTTCAGCAGAAACTAAAGATTTTGCAGCAATTAAAGAGGCGCATATTGCCGACTATAAGCAATATTTTGATCGAGTGCATATTGATTTGGGCGAAACGCCAGCTATGACATTCCCAACCAATGAGCGAGTTGCGAATTTTAAAACGGCTAATGACCCTCAATTGGTGAGTCTTTATTTTCAATATGGTAGATATTTGCTTATTTCATCATCGCGACCAGGAACGCAGCCAGCTAACCTACAAGGAATTTGGAACAACATGAACAATCCGCCTTGGGACAGCAAATATACCGTGAATATTAACACCGAAATGAATTACTGGCCTGCCGAAGTAACCAATCTGAGTGAAATGCATCAGCCGCTGTTTAGTATGCTGAAAGACCTTTCTGAAACGGGAAAAGAAACGGCTCAGCAAATGTATGGCGTTGAAGGATGGGCAATGCATCACAACACCGACCTTTGGAGAATAACTGGCATTGTAGATGGTGCATTTTATGGCATGTGGCCTATGGGGGGGGCATGGCTAACTCAACATATTTGGCAACATTATCTATTCACTGGCGATAAGCAATTTTTAGAAGAGGTATATCCTATAATGAAAGGAATTACCACCTTTTATGCTCAGGTTCTGCAAAAAGACCCCAACACGGGTTATTTGCTTATGGTGCCATCGATGTCGCCAGAAAATCGTCATCCCGGAGGAACAGCCATTACAGCCGGTACAACCATGGATAATCAGTTGGTTTTCGATGTGTTTTCAAACTATATTCAAATGGCTGAAATATTAGGTGTAGATGAATCCTTCGCTCAAGAAGTAAAAGCACATCGAGCACAATTGCCACCCATGAAGATAGGTAAAATCAATCAGCTGCAAGAGTGGCAAGAAGACTGGGATAGAGCAAACGATAAGCATCGCCACATTTCTCATTTGTATGGTTTGCACCCGAGTAATCAGATTTCTCCTTTCGAGCACCCCGAGTTGTTTCAAGCAGCAAAAAACACACTGGAATATCGTGGAGATGAATCAACGGGTTGGTCTATGGGCTGGAAAGTTAATTTCTGGGCTCGTTTGCTCGATGGTAATAGAGCCTATAAGCTGATAGCCGACCAATTGTCGTTGAGTCCGGTTGATCCTAATGAAAAGCCTAAAGCCGGAACCTATCCTAATTTGTTCGATGCGCATCCGCCATTCCAAATAGATGGTAATTTTGGTTGCACGGCAGGAATTGCTGAAATGCTCATGCAAAGTCATGATGGTGCTATATTCTTACTACCAGCTTTGCCCGACAATTGGAAAAATGGTTCTATTGCAGGTATATGTGCAAGAGGGGGATTTGAGTTAGCTATTGATTGGAAAAACGGTGCGCTTGCTCATGTTGAAGTCCTTTCTAAATTAGGAGGAACCTGCCGAATAAGAACTAGAGTTCCAATAAGTGGAGCTGGAATCAAAGCAGTGACTGAGGATACGCCGAATGAGAATCCATTCTACGCTCGTCCAGAAATTAAAGATCCAGAAGTGAGTGAGCAAGCTACATTAGCGCAATTCAATCTACTTCAAACATATCTGTATGATGTAGAAACCGAGGCAGGAGCTAGCTACCAATTTGTTGTCGAGCAGTAGTGGAGTTGTAAACAACAGGAGGCTGTTTCGTGGCGCTCTCTTTTAATAAAGCAAAATTTACAGTCACGAACTAGTATCCCTTAAGAACTATCGCTTTTTTAGAATTATAAGTCTAAAAATAACTTTTGATTAATTTGCAAGTTTTGGATCTTTGGATTCAGAAACTTGCAAATTTTTTATAATAAAACCATCATATTGCGCTCCATCGCTGTTCTCCACAATAGTTGTTTTATGAAGTAGTCGCTCACTTTGCGCAAGCTCTCGCTCACGATTAATTGAGCTGTATTTGAGTATACTT